>JAUXIC010000051.1 GCA_030621215.1 Caldisericota bacterium | reverse complement strand
GCAAAACCGGTCTCTCCCTTTTACAAAAAGGAGGAAAAATATCATGAAGTGGGGAAAATTAGTCGCATTTGTTCTTAGCATCTCTGTTTTATTAATCACTCTCTCTGCACGCGTGAAATGGCATTAGTGTGCAAGGGTAGATTTACAAAAAGGAGGAAGGCGTTGAAGTTTGGATTAAACCTGGTTGCCTTAGTTCAAACTGAGCCAATGGCAAAACCGATCCCTCCCTTTTTTTACTAAATAAAGAAAGATTTATCAAGTAAATATAAGATTTCTTGCGCTCTTTTTATTTTTTATTATACTGGCTGTAGGTAACGTGATGAAAAAACTTGAGAAAAGAGCAAGAATTTTTATAATTTTTATTTATCTGTTGGCTGTAACACTGTTTTCTCTTACTTTTGTTTATATGCCATCACTGTATCGGGCAGGTCAAAATATTTATACTGTTTCACTTTTATCTTTGTTCTTTATTGTGTCTTTAATGGTTGCCGATCGATTCCCTATTGTTTATATTTTAAGAAGCAGCTCTAAGGCAGAAGTTAGCGTTGCAATGGCCTTGGATATTGCAATAGCTTTTGTATTTACACCCATTGTTGCAATGAGTTTAGTTGTGCTAGAGAACTTAATTGCAGATGCCATTCATAAAAAATCCTGGTATAAAAACCTTTTTAATGCTTCTCTTGCTGCAATTTCTGTGGGGCTAATGAGTATTCTTTTGAACAGATTTTTTAATGTTACCATCCCGTTTTTGTCTCTCTATAATATGCTTGTTATTGTGGGTGCCGCCTTTGTTTATTTTTTTGCTGAAACATTTATATTATTTGGCTTGCTCTCTATCATCAACAAAGCTACATTTTTTAACTTCTGGATGGAAAATGTAAAAACAATCTGGGTGGAAATTTTTACTCTTATTCCACTTGGAATAATGATTGTTTACTTTTTTCAAAAGAGCCCCTGGATGAATTTATTTCTACTTCCAACTTTTATTACTATTTATTATGCCTCAATGAGAAGAGTACAGGTTGAAGAGGAAACTATAAATGCTTTGTTCACATTTGCAAAGGCCGTGGATGACAGGATTCCCGATACAATGCAGCATTCGGTCCGTGTGGCAAACTGGACAAAGAATTTGTGCGAAAGATTAAACCTGTCCGAAGAACAGAGCTACTTTATTACTATGGCTGCCAAATTACATGATATTGGTAAACTCATCATACCGGATTCTGTACTTTTGAAGCCTGCTCCGTTAACAGATGAAGAATTCAACATGATAAAGCAGCATCCAATAAAAGGCGATGACATTTTAAATCATTTTTCCCGGTTTAAGGATGGCGCAAAAATCGTAAGACACCATCATGAATATTTTAATGGCAAGGGTTATCCTGATGGGTTGAAAGGCGAATCAATTCCTCTGGGAGCACGCATTATTAGCGTGGCAGATGCTTTTGATGCAATGATAAGCGCACGGCCTTATAAAAATAAAATGGCAACAGTTGAAGAGGCACTGAATAAAATTAGAAAAGCGGGAGGTAAACAGTTTGACCCCATTATTGCTGAAGTTTTCTGCCAAATGGTTAGAGAAAAGGTAGCGGAAGACGAATATGTAAAAGGGAAAGAATTTTTCCCGGTTTTAAATGATTGAGATAATTATACTTGCCTTCGTATTTGTTATAGCTCTTGTAGTCAATAAGGGAATTAACGGTATAAAAAACAAAGAAGTCAAAGCAGTTTATTTGATTTTTATTGGTTTTTTAGTGCAGCTTCTTATATTCAACGAAAAATTTAGTAATTCTCTTTTTAGCTCCGCAACGCCTATATTTTATGTTGTTTCACTGTTTATATTACTCACTTTTTTACTTTTAAATTTGAATTATAAGGGAATACTGATTGCTTCGGTGGGGTTTTCATTAAATCTTTTGGTGATACTTGGCAACAAGGGTTTTATGCCCCAGGATTTATCAAAATTAGAACTTGTAGGGGCGCATACAAAGATTGCACTTCTGCGGCAGCACGGCACTTTTTATAATGCAGTGATAATGTCAGAAAAAACACATCTGAATTTTCTTGGAGATAATATTACTGCACAATTGCTAAATCCCTTTGTCGGGGTCTATAGCATTGGCGATATTATTATATTGCTTGGGTTGTGCGTTTTTATTTTTGAATTTTTAAGGAAACAGGTTCCTTCCAAGTTGTCCTGAGGATTTATCCTGTTGCTTAAATTGCTTAAACGGGCTTATTTATTAAAATAATCAGGAGGCATATATGAAATTATCCGGTGAAGAAAAAGAAAGATACAGCAGACAGATACTGATTGATAAAATAGGCGAAAAAGGACAGGAAAAGCTTAAGAATTCTTCAGCGTTAATTGTCGGCGCGGGAGGATTGGGGAATCCCGCATCGATGTATCTTGCTGCAGCAGGTTTGGGAAAAATAGGGCTTGTTGATGCCGATGTAGTGTCTGTTTCAAATTTAGGACGGCAGGTTCTTTATACTGTTGAAGATGTTGGAAAGAAGAAAGTATTTTTAGCTAAGGAGAGATTAAACAGACTGAATCCAAATGTCAGGATCGATGTCTATGAAGAGAGGCTTTTGAGTTTAAATGCCCCGGAGATTTTTCTGAAATACGATGTAGTTGTGGACGCGACGGATAATTTTGAAACGCGTTATCTTATAAACCGGACAGCTATCAAGACGGGTAAACCTTTATTTATAGGTGCGGTTGGGCGGTTTACGGGGCAGGTTATGAGCATATTGCCAGGCAGGACTGCATGCTATAATTGCGTTTTCCCGGAAAAAAGCCCTGAAATTGTTCATTCTATGACGGATAATAATCGTGCAATGGGAATATTGGGTTCGCTTGCAGGCACTATAGGCAGTATTGTTTCAACAGAGGTTATAAAATTCTTTATAGGCATCGGGAGCAGGTATTTCAATAAATTACTTATCTACGATGCCCTGGATAATAATTTTTCTATTTTAAATATAGAAAGAGACCAGCGCTGTAAAATATGCGGAGATGAATAACTTTTTGCGGCAAAGCAACGCTAATAAATTTATTTAATTAAAGCAGAGTTTATACAGCAATCAATAACGATCATTTCTTGACACACTTGAATCACCTTATTATGGGGAGCGTAAATGTGCTATTGGCTTTCATTAAAACCATCCTGCCTGTCACTTATCTTGAAAAAACTGAGTAAATTTGTATAATATAGTGTTAGAAAAGGGGGTGCTGGGGTTCGACGGATAAATAAGACATGTCGGCGCAGGCAGAGGATGGTGGTTGGCCTCTTTAAACATCCACTAAAAAGATAAACGCTGATTACAATTACGCATTAGCTGCTTAATTTAGCGGTTAACGTTTTAGGTAGCTTTCGCCTGTAGGGCGCTTAAAACGTAGGAATACAGGTCCTGTAACAAAGGTTCGTCTAAGCCAATGTTTACAGTGTAACAACTTAGACTATGCTTTCGAGCTCTGTTACTTGAGCAAGAAAGATGAAAACTAAAAGTAACTAAGCCTGTAGCCTGGCGGCATGGTGTGTTTATTCGGACGCGGGTTCAACTCCCGCCACCTCCACCATAAGGGGGAGAGAAAATGAAAAAACTTCTTTTCAGAAAAATTTATCGTCTTGTGCTCCTGGCAGTTGTTGTCATTTATTATTACTGGCCCGTCAAATATGTCATATTGTCTGTTTCTTTAGCCTTTATTTTTGCTCTTTCTTTGGACATTATTCGTCTTGTTTCGCCTAAAGCAAATGAAGTGGTACGGATTATTTTTAAGCCATTTGCGCGTTTTATGCGGTTTATTGCGAAAAAAGAGGAGTTAAGAGATTTGTCAGGGACTACATATACATTGATGGGATGTACGATTATTGTAATTTTTTTCCCGAAGCATATTGGTATTCCTGCGATACTGTTTAATATTTTTGGGGACATGGCAGCAACGATTATCGGGAAAAGCATAGGCCGCATTAAGATCTTTCATGATAAAACTCTTGAGGGATCTCTTGCCTGTTTTATTGCGATGTTGTTTGTTGCGGTATGGGCGCAATGGAAATTGCAATTGCCATTTTTGATAGGATTTTCAGGTGCTTTGGCCGGTACATTTATTGAGCTTGTTTCTCTTAAAATAAACGATAACCTTACGATTCCTATTCTTAGCGGGGTGGTGATGTGTTTACTATATTAGAACTTTTTTATATTGTTATTGCCTACTTTATCGGCTCTTTTTCTCCCGCTACTGTATTTGTTCATATTGTGAAAAAGCGTGATGTAAGAGAATTAGGCGATAAAAACCCCGGAACATTTAATGCATTTAAAGTTTTAGGGCAAAACTGGGGTATAGCTGTTGGTATTATCGATGTGGGAAAAGGTTTTTTTTTAACACTTCTCCCGTTTATTTTTAAGATGCCGCATTCGCAGGATACAGCCATTCTTGCGGGCATTGCCGTAGTGCTGGGGCACTCTTTCCCTGTATATTATAAATTTAGAGGTGGTATGGGCATTGCGCCAATATTAGGCGTGTTAAGTGTTATTTGTTGGAGGGAAATGCGGTGGGTATTGACAATATGGCTTGTTTTAGTGATTTTGATAGTTTTAATGAAAAAAAAGGAGAAGAGAGGGATTGCACAATTTATTGCATTTTTGTTCCTCATTCCCCTTGAATTGTTTTATCTGGAAAATATCCATATAATCATGGGTTCATCTGTACTGCTGTTTTATCTCTACCTAAGGCGGTATATCATTAAAAAAACTGTCTTTTAAATAATTTTTTCGATTTTTCGGTGCTCTTTCAAACTTTGTTCTTCTTCTTTTAGCGAAGGAGATAATCCCTTAAAGTCCATTATTGGCAAGACAAACATAATTCCTGTGCCAGGTTCTTTAAAATTGGATAATTCTTCTTTTACGACGCGTTCTGCATCCCTTAACGTTCTTTCCTCTTTAATTACCGTAAAAATGGTTTTGTTTTCGGGGCGTTTTCCTTTTCCACCAGACAAAATTTCCTGGAGTGTGCCAAAGATAGGAATTTCGGATTCAAGGGTTCTTCCCATGCCGACTGAATCAATAATTGTTGCTCCCCGTACATCCACTTCAATAAACCGCTCAAGGATGCTCTCTATCTTCTCTGTTTTATTTAATACTATAACCAGTAGATACGCCATAACAGACTCCTCCTTTCCTTTTTGATATTTTACGTTATTTAACGAAATTTACAAGTTCATTAATATTTTTAAGTATTTTGTAAGGTTTTAGTTCTTCGATTTTTTCTATCGGAGTTACATCTGCCGGGATGATAAAGCATTTCACATTGGCATTTTTGGATATAAGTACATCATTCAGGCTGTCACCAACAAATATTGTTTTTTCGGTTGTGACTTCCATCTTTTTTATTGCGTACAACAATGGGTACGGGTGGGGTTTGCTTTCACTGAAACTTTCTTTTCCGTAGACTGCCGGGAAATATTTATGCATTTCAAATTTTTTTAGTATTTTATCAATGAACTCTTTATATTTATTTGATAGTACGACCATTTTTTTTGCTTTAAACTTTTCAAGGATATCTGCTACTCCTTCCATGGGCCTTGTGTAATCTGCATAGTGTGAAGCATAATATTCTATAAAGTCATTAAGCACGGCATTGCATAGGTGCTTATTATTTTTGCCCAGAATTCGCTCTACAAGCAGAGATGTCCCATCTCCAGTGGAACTCCAGACTTTTGTTCTGTCGACAGGAGGGAAGCCTGCCTTGCTTAAAGCAAAATTCATTGCTCTTGTGATGTCTTCGCTTGTGTCAAAAAGTGTTCCATCAAAATCAAATACAATTAAGTCTATTATCATCCCCATCTTGAATAAATATACGTGCATTTTGATTTTCTGTCAATAAATGTATAATTTGAGGAGGGAGGAGCCTGAATGAAAAAACTTATCGTATTTGGGATAGTTTTGACAATTGTTCTATCTCTTTTCGCTGTAAAGATGGCAGGCAGTGCCGAGGAAAAAATTGCGCCATCCCTGATGCATTCATCAGAAGAAAATGTATCAATTATTGTGGAATTAACGGATGCGCCAGTAGTTGTTTATAAGAAAACCTTAAAGTTTAAGCTTCTTACTATTTTTATTGACGACAGTGCAGAAAGACGCGCGATGGAGTTAGAGTTAAAGCAAAACGATTTGATAAAGTATATGGAAAGATTTAACATAGAAGTCCAGTTTGAATATACGTATCTTTTTAATGGTTTCTCATGCACGGTGGACAGGAAGCATATGATGGATATCGCGGAGAACCGGAATGTCAAAAGAATTTTTGAAGATAAAAAAGCCTATCTCGAAAGGACCTATGCGACTAAAGTAATAAAATCAGATGTTGTTAACAGGATGACTGACGGGAGCGGGGACTACATTACAGGAAAGGGCATTGTAGTGGGTATTGTCGATACAGGCGTGGATTATAGAAACACAGAATTGGGTGGGGGAGGGTTCCCTAATGCAAAAATAATAGGCGGGTATGACTTTGCAGATATGGACAGCAACCCTATGGACAGCGATGGGCATGGTACGCATGTAGCAGGAATTATCGGAGGGTCTAATTATGGCGTTGCGCCTGATGTAAAAATTCGTGCCTATAAAGTGTTTACTGGAAATACAGAAACGACTTCAATTTCAACGATAGTTAAAGGGATAGAGCAGGCCGCTAAAGATAAATGCGATATTATAAATGTATCTATTGGTACAGTAGGCGGCGCAGGAGGGGGAGGAGATCCGGAATCGATTGCAGTGGAGAATGCTACAGCAGATGGAATAGTAGTTGTGGCTGCTGCAGGAAATTTTGGCAGCAGGTCGGATTTGGTTCCATTTCCTATGAGTGCGCCAGCATCTAACGAGAGCGTCATTGGTGTAGGAGCAAGTAATGACATAATGCATGGCGTCATTACTCTCTGGGGCAAAGATATCGTAGGCATGTACCCTGAGGGCTCTCCTTTTTTT
>JAUXIC010000002.1 GCA_030621215.1 Caldisericota bacterium | reverse complement strand
GCTCTCCGTGGAAGTATTTTCCCTTTGTCGTTTATGAACTTTGAAAGCATAGCAACATCTTTATAATCGATATCATCGATTTTTTTTACGCAAAACATGCAAGCTCTTTTTTTCGGTTTATAAAAAGCTGTCTTTTTTCTTCTTACTCTTTTTGTATTTTCCATTGAATCCTCCTCTATGAAAAAGGTACTTCGGTATCTGAATCATCAACCGCTTCGTTTTGATTCCCGGTTACAGCGCTATCAGGTTTATTTCTTGGCAAAAATGAAACATTATTAGCAGTAATATCGGTAACCCATTTTCTAACACCCTCAACCTCATAGCTTCTGATGTTCAACCTTCCTTCAACAATAACCAAATCGCCTTTCTTGAAGCTTCTTTCTGTTTTTTCAGCGAGTTTGCCCCACGTCACTATGCCCACAAAAAAAGATTCCTGGAGCCACTCATTTGATTCTTTTTTTCTGTACGACCTGTTCACAGCAATACGAAATTGAGCTACCTGAGCTCCTGAAGGAGTATATTTTACATCAGGATCGGCTACAAGTCTGCCGGTAAGAAAAACTCTATTAAGATCCGACATTTTCTTCTGCCTCCTTCTCAGTGGAACTTTCCTTGATGGCAGGGCGTTCCTTTTTAATAATCATAACGCGAAGAAAATTTTCATTTATCTTCGCCAGGTGTTTAATACCGCTCACAGTATCTACCGGGATTTCCACATGAGACAAGACATAATAACCTGTGTCGGCTTTCGCAATAGGATAAGCAAGGTTTTTTTTACCCCATCTTTTCTCATCAACTACCCGTCCGCCGTTGCTTTGAATAAAGCTGTTAATTTTACCTATCATTTCTTCAGTCTCTTCGTCTGAAAGTGAAGCAGATAGAATGTAAAGCATTTCGTAATAACCCATCTATTACCTCCTTATGGTCTTTTGCTTTGTTTTTTCAACAAAGAAAGAGTTATTTAGTACCAGAAATTATATTTCTTTTTCAATTTTAATCAAGTTGCAGATGAACTTTCACTTTCCGCTTCATCTTCTTTCACGGGGGGTGTAGGAGATTCAGTTTCCACGGCATTGTGCTGTTCTTCTTCACCGGGAGAAGAAAGAACAACTGTCTTTTCCTGTTGAATCGCTCTTTTGCACAAAATAGAGAACAGAAAGATTCTGCTGCTCCGCCCGAGAAGCAGTGTAAATAATCCAAAAACTGCAGAATATAACAGAACAACGGAAAAAAACACCTTTTCAAAAACCATAATGCTTTGCACATCAAAGCCATTGTTTACAAGTCTGCTCAACAAGAAATAAATAAAGACAGAAAAAAATCCAATAAAAAATCCGGATATTTCATTAAACGAAAATATGGCAAGTAAGGAAGATAATATAATAACTACTATAAGAAAATTTAAGGGAGAGGGAAGTTCCAGTATGGCATTTCCCTCTAAAACTACAGTTATGCTGGATATAAGAAGCGCGAAAAGAAAAAATATTACAGGAAATGCCAAATCAATCCTGGCTTTTCTCTTTACATTCGAAACTTCTTTAGCATGCCGTGCAATATAATCTCGTCCAACACTCAGCAAAACAATAGATACGACGGAAAAAAACAGCAGTATGCCTAAAAAAATAATTCTATCCTGCGAAAATAAAGAGTAGGCAGTGTGAAAACGAAGGAATAGCTTAATGCCCAAAAAGGATACTGCATACAGCACTGTCGCTGTGATACCGACAATAAAATTTTTAGAAAGAGAAATAAACAAAAGCACAAGAAAAAGAGAGAGCAGAAGAGCAGCAAAAGAAATATCGATGATACTCCACTCGCTCAGATTAAGAAGAGGAATTGCTTCCTCTCCCCATCCTAAAAGAATGCCAAATATAATGCTCAACCCTATAAGAGAGATTCCTTTTTTCATTTCTTAGACATGAACTTTCCCAGGAAAGCTTTATACGCAAGGTAAGAGGAATAAATATCCGCCTTCGAAGCAAGCTCAAACGGAGCATGCATTGAAAGTAAAGGAGGCCCTACATCAACTGTTGCTATGCCGCGTTTTGCCATAAATTTGGCAATTGTGCCGCCGCCTCCAATGTCTACCTTGCCAAGTTCTCCTATTTGCCAGGGAATATCGCATTGGTTAAATAAATTTCTCACAAGGTACATTAGCTCGGCAGATGCATCGCTTGAGCTGTACTTTCCGCCTGAGCCTGTATATTTCGTCACAACGATTCCGCGGCCGAACATTGCCGCATTCTGCTCTTCAAAAACATCCCTGTAAAGAGGGTCAACTGCTGCATTCACATCGGCTGACAGAGAAAAAGAGCGGTGGAATACATCTCTTGCAGATAAATCCTTTATCCCTTTCATTTTTATATATTTTTCAATAACATATTCAAGGAAATCGCTTTGAGATCCGGTAATGCCGTCACTGCCGGTTTCTTCCTTATCCATAAGAAGAACCATCGCAGATTTATTTAGCTTGCCTGAATCAAACAAACCGCAACAGGCAGTATACGTACATATTTTATCGTCATGGCCATACCCCATTAAAATACTATTATCAAATCCCACATCTCGCCCCGGCCCTGCCGGAACAAATGTAAGCTCCGAAGAAATAAAATCCTCTTCAATAATTCCGTATTTATCGTGAAGTAATTTCAGGATATATTTTTTTATCCTGTTTTTTTCTTTCTCGTCTTTAACGGGAATACTTCCAACAACTGGATCAAGTGATTCTCCCTCTATTGCCTCTTTGATGGGCTTTTCCATCTGTTTCCTTGCAAGATGCGGGAGCAGATCCGAAATCATAAATACAGGATCGTCTGCTGCTTCGCCAATTGAAACAGAAAGTTTTTTCCCGTTTTTTAAGATAATTACCCCGTGCAGAGCAAGCGGCACTGTAACCCATTGGTACTTTTTTATTCCGCCGTAGTAATGAGTTTTAAACATAGCTACATCAGCACCTTCGTACAAAGGATTCTGTTTGACGTCAATGCGCGGGGAATCAATATGAGCAACAATAAAATTGATTCCTTCGCTTACTGAAGATTTGCCTTCTTTAAAGAGTAAGATGTTTTTATTGTCATTTACCGCTAAAAAATCTCCTCCTTTATACCCGCCAGAAAATAAATCAACGTAGCCACGCTTAACAGCCTGTTCCTGCACAAATTCTACAGTTTCCCTCTCTGTCTTGCAGGCAGTAAGAAACTGCCTGTACTTCTCTGAAAAATCCATAACTTCTTTTTTGTTTAACCTGGTCCATGCATTTTTTGTCTTATATTCAATATCCACAATTCACCTCCGACAAATTATAAAAACAATTTGCATAAAAATCAATTCTCAATAAAATTTGTCTGAACAGTAAAAAATACTGTTAAAAGGAGAGAGAGAAATTGAAAACCAAAAAAACAAACTGGCCTAAATTTATTGGAGTCGCCGGCGGCACCGGGTCCGGAAAAACCACCATTTCAGAAATAATTCAAAAAAGCTTCGGGAAAGAAAAAGCTGCAATTATTGCGATGGATTCATACTACAAAGATTTCCCGGAACTTTCACTCGCAGAAAGAAAAAAAATCAATTACGACCACCCGAATGCCTTTGATTTAGAACTTTTAAAGGATCAACTAAAAACACTGAAAAAAGGTAAGTGCATAGAGATACCCGTCTACTCGTTCGATATGTACAAAAGAACGGGAGCAAAGATGCATCTCTGTCCAACCCCAATAGTTATCGTGGAAGGAATACTCCTGTTTTACGATGAAGAGCTGAGAAATATGTTTGATATCAAAATTTTCGTGGATGCCGATCCCGATGTGCGCATCATACGACGCATGCAAAGAGATGTGTTAGAAAGGGAAAGGACTCTTGAATCTGTCACAAAGCAATATTTAAACACGGTACGACCGATGCATATCCAGTTTGTAGAACCGACAAAAAGATTTGCCGACCTTATTGTACCGCGCGGAGGCCGCAACAAAATTGCAATGGACATAATAATATCAAAAATTAAATCTCTTCTAAAAGAGTATAAAAAGAAAAATTAAGGGTTTTTTACCTTCACTTTTATTGAAACAGGATTGTGGTCACTGTCAGCAAAATGCAAATTTTCACCACGCACTTCTTCTATTGTTAGATTTGGGGAAACAATAAATGCATCGATAATTGTGGTAAAATTTTCTCCTTCTACGTATGGCTTTTCATTTGACCTGTTTGTAGGGACAGTTGCGTCATATCCCCATTCCCAGCCAGCCGGTGTCCAATCGGAGGGGAGCTGCTGATATGCCCAGAGATCTTCTTCGCTTGTAGTGTAAGTACCAAATGAAAAATCTGGAGTCATAATATTATTCCAGTCACCGCCTACAACAACATAGTTTCCCTGGTTATATTCTTTAAGCATCATCGTTTTCAAAAAATCAAGCTGCTGCCCGCGAATAAAGCCTCCTTTATCGAAAGCAGAGAGATGGATGTTAACTAAAACAAGCTCTTTTCCTGTTTCGCCCATCTTGTAGCGATTAACTATTACACACCTGTCGAGCTGGAATATAGAAGTAGGCCAGGAATAACTTCCCGGAAGAGAATAGCGCTCAGAAACAAGAGGAGTGCTCTTAGAAAGAGTGACCATCCCGGCTTTGACGCCGCCCATCGGGTGTGTTAACGGGACAGGTACCCAGAATGCAGCATAATTCTGCACATAATCAATTGAATAGTTTAAAAAATTATCGACAAATACATCCAACTCCGGAACATTGTAGCTTCTAAATGCTTTTTCATCGACTTCCTGAATAAAGATAAAATCCGCATTATATGACTTTGTTCTGTTAATTATATTTTCAAGGTGTTTTTCAATAACCGCTTTAGATTCTCCGCGCGATTGTTCTCCCCCGTCCATAAAAAAATCCGCCTCTTTGCCCAGTGCCGCATATCCTATATTCCAGGTAAGCACAGAAAATTCAGAAAGAATGGGCGATGAATTTTCACCCCTATTCAACACGATGCTGTTCTCCACTTCAGCCGGTTTGTACTCCGTTACTGTAGAGTACAGAAGAAATCCCCCGAAAACAATAACCAGCACAAGAATTACTCTAATAATAATTTTAATAATTTTCTTCATATTATCTCCTTCCTTTTTTTATGGCTTATTAAATATAGTATAATAAAAATAAAAAAATAATCTCTTTCCATCAAAAAAATTATCCGTACTGAATCCACCCGTTTGTAATGCCAGCTTCACGCACAACTCTTGTAGCAAGAAGAAATTCCTCCCTGGTTATTTTCCTGTTTATTTCAGGATATTCTTTCGCCTTATAAACAGGCACATACTGGCTCATTAAACTAAAATAAACATCCTTTGATAAACTGTTTGCCACAAAATCAACGACTGCCCGCAGCTCCTCAATACCGCCGGGGAAAAGAAGATGTCTTACGATAAGACCCTTTTTGGCAATACCGTTACCGTTCATCACGAGATTCCCCACCTGGCTGTACATCTCTTTTATGGCGGCCTTTGTAACATCGACATAATCGGGCACCTTGGAATATCTTTCGCCTGAGGCATTTGTACCATATCTGAAATCAGTGAGATAAATATCGATGAACCCATGCAAAAGCTGCAGGACTTCTACCGATTCATATCCGCTCGTATTGTAAACGATGGGAAGCATTAAACCTTTGCCTTTCGCAATATGAACAGCCTCGGCAGCCTGCGGAAAGAAATGCGTCGCAGTGATGAGGTTGATATTGGCAGCTCCCTTATTTTGCAATTCCAGCATAATGTTTACAAGGCTGTCGATAGAAATTTCTCTGCCGGAAAAAAGCTGGCTAAAATTATAGTTCTGACAATATACACATTTTAAATTGCAGTAACTAAAAAAGACAGCGCCAGCGCCCACATTGCCAACAAGAGGAGGTTCTTCGCCTTTGTACATAGTGTAAGAAGAAATTTTTAATCTATTCCCAGCACTGCACGAGCCTGTTTCTCCTTCGTTTCGGTTCACCCCGCAGTTTAAAGGGCAGAGACAGCACGGAGAAAACAGCTCATAGAGTTTCTTTACTTTATCTTCCGCCTTCATAAGCCCTCTTTCAGAGATTCAATCTGCCTCTTACTCTCTTCTATAAATTTTTCCCTGCGCACAGATTTGCTTATTTTAAAAAATTCCCCGGGAATTAAACCAAAATTTGCCCTCATTGGCTGCGGCGTATCCAGCGGATTATCCACTATAAAGTG
The DNA here is from genome assembly GCA_030621215.1 of Caldisericota bacterium. GTDB lineage: Bacteria > Caldisericota > Caldisericia > Caldisericales > Caldisericaceae > UBA646. The sequence goes on along the minus strand of JAUXIC010000002.1, from coordinate 51,815 downwards.
AATCAAAGAGCCGAACAGCGTATTCCGCGGCATAGATACAGGATCTTGTTTTAAGGCAATTCTTGCTGCATTGATGCCGGAAAGCAAACCTGTAGCAATAGATTCAACATACCCTTCAGCCCCCGATAGCTGCCCTGCTATCAGAACAAAAGGATTTTTTTTGAGCTGCAAGGTACCTTCAAGAAGTACCGAACTTTTTATGTAAGCATTTTTATGGATAGACCCGAAACGTACAAACTCAGCATTATGAAAACCCGGTATCAGCCGCAACACGCGCTCCTGCTCTCCATACCGGAGAGACGTCTGAAACCCTACAAGTTCATAAAGACTGCCTTCGATGTTTTCTTTTCTGAGCTGAACCACTGCAAAATATTTTTTGTCAAAGCCAACAGGCCTTAACGGCCCAAAACGCAATGAATCTTTGCCTCTCTTTGCGATTTCCTCGACAGGGAGGCACGCATCAAAAAAATGCCCGCGCTCAAAATCATGCGGCAGGTGCTGCTCTGCGTTGACAAGAGCATCATAAAAAATCTCGTACTCTTCTTTTGTCAAAGGAGCATTGAGATAGTCAGAACCTTTGCCATACCGTCCGCCAAAAAATAACCTGCTCATATCAAGAGATTCGGCCGTTACAATGGGGGAAATCGCATCGTAAAAATAAAGGTTTTCGGCTTCCAGTACCTCACCGAGAGTTTCAATAAGAGAAGCAGAAGTAAGCGGACCTGTCGCTATAACCGTAATCCCGTCAGGTATTTTGTCCACCTCTCTTCTTATAATATTGATATATTTGTTGCCAAGAATAAGCGAAGTAACTTCCTTTGAAAACTGCTTCCGGTCCACCGCAAGAGCTTTGCCTGCTGGCACTTTATTTCTCAGGGCCACCTGCAAAAGAACAGAACCGAGAGAAAATGCTTCTTCCTTTAACAATCCCCGCGGGTTTTTCAGCTCCATTGAGCCAAACGAATTGCTGCAGACAATCTCCGCAAAAAGATCCGTTTTATGAGCCTCTGTCAGTTTCTCGGGACGCATTTCATATAGATCGACTTCTATTCCCCGTTTAGCAATTTGCAAAGCCGCTTCGCTTCCCGCAAGCCCCCCGCCAATAACGTTTATTCTCATAGTGATTTTTTGAATCGCCCAGCTGTCCTTCGAATAAGCTGCTTAATTTCCATATGAGTAAGGATAGAAGTAAGTTTAATGGGAGAAATGGCTGTTTCCCGGGCAATAGACTCGACAGTTTTAGCGCTGCTATCTAAAACATCGAGAATTAAAATTTCTTCATCAGATAATCTCTTTGCCTTTTTTGTGTCTATCTTCATTTTATAACCGATATATTCCAGGATATCTGCAACACATGTCACAGGAACCACGCCGTCTTGTATTAGCCGGTTGGTTCCTTTACTTTTATCGCTTGTGATATCGCCGGGGACAGCAAACACATCTCTTCCCTGCTCCGCTGCAAGACGGGCAGTAATAAGAGACCCGCTGTGTTCAGCAGCTTCAACTACAAGAGTGGCAATTGATAAACCGCTTATAATCCGGTTTCTAAAAGGAAAATTATACTTGTGCGGCGTTGTGCCAAGCGGAAATTCTGAGAGCAGTGCACCGCTTTTAACAATCTTTTCAGCCAAACTTTTATTGGAAGATGGATAGATATAATCAATCCCCGAGCCTAACACCGCAATAGTTCTCCCGGAAGCTGCAAGTGCGCCCTTGTGAGAGAGAGTATCTATGCCCTCTGCAAGCCCACTAACAACAGTTATGCCTGCTGATGCAATTTCATTGGAAAAAGCCTCTGCAATCATTCTGCCATATGAACTGCACTTTCTTGAACCAACAATACTAATGGCATTTTCATCGCCTTCGGTAATATTCCCCCGCATATAAAACACAATGGGAGGATCGTTGATATCTTTTAAGCTTTTTGGATATTTTAGAGAATTAATAGTTATTACTTCGATGCTTTCTTTCTCTGCATTTTTAATCTCGTTTTCAGCATCACTGTAAATTTTTGAAGATAATAACACAGTTATCCCGGATCCGTTTTTATATTGATCGAGAGCAGTGGTTATTAACTTTTCACCGTGTTTATCCCCCCGCAAAAGATTAAGTGCTACCCAAATTAATCTATCATCCATAATGATAATCAGTATAACTATTTGCATATTTTTTTCAATTTTATATAATGTAAATTAACCTCCAGGGTAAGGTGAGTCATTGAAAAATGATGATTCCTAATCGGTGGTAAAAGGATTAAATCCTGAAGCCCACGAGTCCAGTAATGGACAGATCTGGTGAAAAGCCAGAGCCGACAGTAAAGTCTGGATGGAAGGAGGCAAAAATGAAAAGAACTAAAATTCGCAGTATTATCCTTGCAGGCATCCTTGCAGCATTAAGCTTTGTATTGATGCGTTTCACAGAATTTCCACTCATTCCTGCAGCTCCATTTCTTAAAACCGATTTAGGTGATATTCCTCTCCTTATTGGTGCAGTATATCTCGGTCCATGGTGCGGTGTTGCTATTGCGTTTATAAAAAATCTTCTATTCCTTGCATCAGGCGGCGGCAGCGGTGGACTACTTGGGTCAACTGTTAATTTCATCGCACTCAGCAGCTTTGCAATTGTAGTAGGCATTATCGTACGGGGAACAATCAATTTAAAAAGATTGCTGCTGGGCTTTACTGCAGGAACAGTAGTAATGACTCTTGTAATGATCCCCGTAAATCTATGGGCAGTTCCCCTGTTTCTCCCCGGCATTACTCGTCCAGCTCTAATAAGCTACATATTTAAAATAAACCTCCCGTTCAACCTTATAAAAGGAGCATTGAGTACAATTATCACAATTGCAACGCTTGCTGCAATAAAAAAGAGAAACCTGAGTATATAAATCAAAAGAGGAGGGGCATATGCCCCTCCTCTTTTGATGCAAAACTATTTAAACTATTTAATGTTTGACGGCTTTTTCCAATGTTTCCTTAGCTTGATTCACTAAAGCTTCGAATGTTTCCTGGTCGTTAACTGCAAGGTCTGCAAGCATCTTTCGATCTATCTCTACGCCAGCCTTTTTTAAACCATCTATCATTCTACTGTAACTCAACCCATACTGTCTTGAAAGTGCATTAATCCTTATAATCCATAAGTTTCTGAACTCTCTTTTTCTTTCTCTTCTGTGTACATATGCATTTTTCATTGCATGAAGAACAGCCTCATTTGCTGTTTTATATCGTTTAGAAGAAGCGCCTCTATACCCTTCTGCTAATTTTAAAATCTTCTTATGTTTCTTCCTGGTTACGGAACCTGCTTTTACTCTCATAGCCGATCACTCTCCTTTCACTTTAAATACGGAACAAGAGGTTTAATATTTTTTAAATCTTTTTTAAGAACCTCTCTTTTTTGCAGCTGTCTTTTCTTTCTTTTCATGCCTTTCTTTTCAAGGTTATGCCTATGTCCGGCACCATACGACACTATTTTTCCGCTGCCGGTAATTTTAAACCTTTTCGCCGCTGATTTCGTTGTCTTCATTTTTTTGACCATCTTTTTCTCTCCTTTCTTTCATTTTCTTCAAAGTTTCCTTGGTGGGTTCCATATAAAATATAAGATTTCTCCCTGCAAGTTTTGGCTCATGTACCAGATACCCGACATCTGAAAGTGCATCGATAATTTTACGTGCAAGCACAAAACCCTTATCTGTATACGCCATTTCTCTTCCTCTGAACCAGATTTCAAGCTTCAGCCTATTTCCATTTTCCAAAAACTTCCGGACTTTCCGGTTTTTTGTATCAAGGTCGTGCTTATCTATCTTTAACCTGTAGCGCATCTGCTTCACTTCAACTTTAGTCTGTTTTTTCTTTGCCTCCTTAAGCTGTTTATTCTTCTCATAGATAAATTTACCAAGGTCTACCAGCTTACACACAGGGGGAGTTGCATTTGGAGAAATGGCTACAAGGTCATAACCCCGCTCCTCAGCAATCGCTAAAGCCTCACGTGAACTTACAATACCCATTTGGCCGCCGTCTTCATCAATAAGCCTTACTTCTTTCCACCTAATTCTTTCATTCGCAATTACATTTCGGTCTTTAATCCTATCACCTCCACAAAAAAATTATGGGCAGCACACGAGGCCGCCCATATAAAATAATAAATAATTTAATTCATTCAAAACCTTCTCACAAGCCTCGAGCCGTTTAAGGTAAGAGTATAAACTCTTTTGCAAAGTCATTATATAGAATATAAAAAATTAATCAATAGTTTTTTCCTTTATTTCCTGTTCAATTCTTCCGATAAACTCTTCAAGCTTTACCGCTCCAAGGTTTCCTTTTTTCCTTCTCCTCACCGAAACAGACCTGCTTTCCACCTCTTTATCACCAACGACAAGAATGTAGGGCACCTTTTCTTTTTCTGCATCCCGGATTTTTGCGTTCATCTTTTCATTTCTTTCATCCAGCTCAACCCTAATCTTCCTGTCCACTAAAGCAGTATAAACCTTTTTTGCATAGTCGCTGTGAGCATCGGAGATAGCAACAATCTTTATCTGGACAGGAGCAAGCCAAACAGGGAATGCGCCAGCGTAATGCTCTACTAAAGTACCGAAAAACCGCTCCATAGAGCCCAAAACAACTCTATGCAGCATAATAGGCTGGTGTTCTTTGCCATCAGGTCCAATATAGCTTACATCAAACCGCTCAGGCAAATTAAAATCAACCTGAACAGTAGGCCCCTGCCATTCTCTTCCCAGTGCATCAACAAGCTTTACGTCAATCTTTGGGCCATAGAACACACCTTCGCCTGGGTCAACTTTATATGCAAGGCCAAGCTTTTCTACTGCTTTTTTTAACGCCTCTGTCGCAAGCTCCCATTTATCAAGAGTTCCCACATATTTCTCAGGGCGCGTTGAAAGATAAATATTATATTTAGTAAATCCAAACGATTCAATCATAAATCTGGTAAAATCAAGCACATTGATAATTTCATCTTCCAGCTGGTCCTCTGTTACAAAAAGATGGGCATCATCCTGGGTGAATCCCCTTACTCTGAGAAGGCCGTGCAAAACGCCTGACTTCTCATACCTGTACACGGTGCCAAGCTCTGCGTAACGAATAGGCAAATCCCTGTAGCTTCTTGTTTTTGTTTTATATATCATAATATGAAACGGGCAATTCATCGGCTTGATCATATAGGAACCTTTATCAACTTCAATTGGAGAAAACATATTTTCTTTGTAAAAATCCCAGTGGCCTGATGTTTGCCACACTTCTACCCTTGCAATATGCGGAGAATGAACAAACCCGTAGCCCCTCTTTATATGTTCATCCTGCCAAAAATCTTCCACTATTTTCCGTATCATAGCCCCTTTTGGATGCCAAAGAATAAGTCCGGGGCCAACATTTTCATTGATGCTAAACAGGTCAAGTTCTTTACCCAGTTTTCTATGGTCCCGTTGTTTGGCTTCTTCAAGGAAACTTATATATTCTTTCAATTCCTTTTTGGTAGCAAATGCTGTTCCGTATATTCTTTGAAGCATTTTGTTCTTTTCACTGCCTCTCCAGTAAGCACCTGCAACAGAAAGAAGTTTAAAATGCCTTGCATACCCTGTCGATGGGAGATGAGGCCCTCTGCAAAGGTCTGTAAAATCACCCTGAGTATAAAGAGTAACAGTATCTTCAGGCAGTTCCTCTAACATTTCTACTTTATAAATTTCGCCTCTTTCTTTAAAATATTTAATTGCTTCTTCTCTGGTTATTTCCTTTTTTTCAAAAACATAATCAGCTTCTATAATCTTATCCATCTCCTGTGATATGCTGATGAGGTCTTCAGGAACGAAAGAATGGTCAAGATCAAAATCGTAATAGAACCCATTTTCAATGGCAGGCCCTATTGCAAAACGAACTCCAGGGAAAAGATGCATAACTGCCTGAGCAAGGATATGTGAAATACTATGCCGAAGTATTTCCTCCCCTTCCTTTGAATCAATTGTCACAGGCTCAAGCTCTGTATTATCGATAATGCCTGCTGAAAGATCTAATTTCGCACCACTGTTAGTTTTTGCGGCAATAACATTTTTATTTAACAAACCCATTTGCGCAAAGATATCTTTTACAGAAACTCTTTTTTCAAAAAACAGTTTCTTGTCATATACTTTAACCTCGATATTTTCTGACATTCGCCCTCCTATAAAAACAAATGGTGGGCGATAGTGGAGTCGAACCACTGACCTCTTCGGTGTCAACGAAGCGTTCTACCTCTGAACTAACCGCCCTTATTTATATACAGTTATACAAAATATTCGCTGCTTGTCAAGAGTTTTCTCTAAATTCAAAAGTGGTTAATTTCGTGCCAGGCACCATTTTAACCGTTTTTGATTATGGTTAACCAAGACAAAAGCCCCCGCAAAAGCGGGGGCTTTGAAATTACACTTCTAATATAAATACTCTTATCTTTCGCCTATATTTGCTCTAAGCTTTACAGCAAGCTCTTTAAGGCCATCTTCTGGAGAAATTTTACCAAGGTAAATTTTCTGGAGTGCCGCAACTACGTCTCTTCTTGAGTTATTCCATGCAGAAATTGGAGGCTGCATAACACAGTTTGCAAGTTGGTCATAACCAGCTTGTACTTCTGGATGGTTCGCAAGGAACTCTTTCATTTCTGGAAGTTCAAGAGAAGATTTTCTAACAGGTAAGTAACCCGTACCCATTGCCCATTGCGCAGTCTTTCTTGGAGATGTAAACCATTTCACAAAATCCCAGGCGCCATCCTGCTGAGCCTGAGAAGAAGTCGAACCAAATATAACTACATTTGTCCCATACATAACAGAGTGTTGTCCTGCAGGCCCTGCTGGCAAAGGTGCCTCGGCAAAAGTAAACCTGCCGCCTACAGCTTTATTCATATAATAGTAACTGGCAACACTTGCAAAGACAAATGCACATTTCTGGTTACCATAATCAGTTTGATAGTTGTACCCTGAGGTAACATGAATATACCCATTTTGTATCATATCGTTCATTGCTATTGTTGCATTGAGTGCTCCCGACGTCTTATCAAACAAAACCTTCTTGTTGTCTTTTGAAAGAACCTCTCCGCCATACTCATATACGCGCGCATACCACAGATCTACTGAAGGGCTATAAGAACATCCCCATTGACTGCCGTCTTCTTTGGTAAGCAGTTCGCATGCTTCTTCAAATTCGTCCCAGGTCTTCGGAACAGCAATACCATTTTCTTCCAGCATGTCAACATTGTAGTACATTACAATGTTGCTCTTATTGAAAGGAAGCATCCACATTTTGCCATCAGGAAGATACCCGTTTGCCCACATATTTTCAAAGAAATCTTCCCTGTCACTCTTCAATAATCCATTTGCACCATTGACAAATATTTCTATCGGAGTAAGGTACCCGCCTGTAATATATTCAGCTACCCAGTTTTCATAAGCCTGTGTGAGAACAGGTGGGTTTCCTCCGGCAATAGCTGCAATAGTTTTCTGCTGCAGCGGATTGTAGCTCGAAAACGCTGTACCCTGTATCTCTGTCCTCGGGTGAGTAGCATTATACTCTTTAATCAAGGAGTCGAGAACCTCGCCTTGTGTATAGTTCATCGCGTGCCAGAAACTAACTTCTACTGGCTGCCAGTCGGGAGAATGTTTAATTAAGACAGATCTCTCTGTCCCGTTCCATGTTACTTCCATTCCCAGCGTTTCAGCAACAAATCTCACAGGTACCACAGTTCTTGATGTTTTTACAATAATAGTTGGAGCAGAATCAAGGTACACATCGTAACCATTAGCCTGGGCTTTTACATCATCAATTTTTAATATAGCGATGTTTTCCCCCATCGTAATGGTAACTTTTCTCTCCTCATTAGACCAATCTACCGTAGCTCCCATTGTTTCACTTACAAAACGAATAGGCACCATCGTCCTGTTGTTCATAATAACTGGCGGTTGATCCAAAGTCGTTGCCTTACCGTTCACATAGGCTGTAGATTTATCAATGTAAATCTTAACAGCCGTCACATCTTCTGCATTAATTCTTGTTATAGGCACTAAAATTGTGCCAAGAAGAAAAAATGCAACCATAAGTACGATAACCTTTTTCATGTAACACCTCCTTTTTATTTTAAAAACAAAAGTAATTAACCTTTTATTGCGCCCCGCGATATACCCTCTATAAACTGCCTCTGGAAAATGAGAAAGAGTATCAGTACCGGAGCCGTCACCATCGTAGAGGCAGCAGTCAACAATCCCCATTCGGTACCTTCTGAGCCGAGAAAAGAATTTAAGGCAACTTCAAGCGGCATAATCGCATAATCCGTTGCAACAATTAACGGCCAGAGAAACGCATTCCAACTGCCTAAAAACACAAATAGAGCAAGTGTTAAAAGAGTGGGCTTTGCAAGGGGAACTGCAACAGCAAAGAAATATCTCCCAATAGAGCAACCGTCTACCTGCGCTGCTTCCCACAGTTCCTGAGGAATCGTTTTAAAAAATTGTCTCGTAAGGAATATGCCAAATACGCTGGCACACCAGGGTATAATCATTGCCTGGTATGTATTGAGCCAGTGCAAATTTTTCAAAATTACGTAATTGGGAATAAGAAGCATTTCGCCTGGAATCATCAGAAGGCCAAGTAGTAAAATAAAAATTTTATTACGGAGAGGAAATTTAAGTTTTGCAAACGCAAAACCAGCAAGGGAAGAATTGAATACAGAAAGTATTGTTGTAGTTCCTGCAATAAAAACAGTATTTCCGATATATCGCCACCAGGATATCCCGCCAGGCGCATTATTCCACATATCGATATAATTTTGAAAATAGAAATCAGGTATAAGCTTGGGTGGAAAAGCAAACAATGTTTCCGGTCTATTCAATGAAGAAGCAACCATCCAGTAAAATGGAAAAGCGGTAAATATCAAAACAATAGTAAGAGCAGCGTATGTAAGGACATTAGATAATTTAATATTCTTAAGCCGTTTCATTTCCTTCTCCCCGGGATTGTTCCCCTGCATAAAAAACTTTCCTCCCTGTAAATTTGATATTGAGCAACGTAAGCGCAAATATAAACAAAAACAACATTACAGCTACTGCGCTTGCATACCCTGCCGCCCAATCTTCAAAAGCTTTAACATATAGGTAATAACCGGTTGTAGCAGTCGTGTAATAAGGCCCGCCACGTGTCATAACAAAAACAGGGGTAAACATCTTAAAAGCCCCGATCATAGAAATGACGAGAATAAAGAAGGTTGTCGGGGAAAGCATAGGCCAGGTAATATGCCAAAAAACTCCATTTGCATTTGCTCCATCAATACGAGCTGCTTCCTGCAGTTCTGTTGGCACTCCAGTAAGTCCAGCCATGAAGAGAATTGTAGAAAACCCAATTGCATGCCAGGTAGTGTATATAACAAGGGAAATAAGAGCAGAAGGAGAACCTAACAGCCACATAGATGTCGGTAAATGCAACAACCGCAAAAAAGAATTTAAAAATCCATAGTCAGGATGGAATATCCACATCCACACAATGGATGTTGCGACCAATGGCGTCACATAAGAAATAAAAATACCAAGCCTAAAAAAACTTCGGAATTTAATAGGACGCATAAGCAATAAAGCCAAAATAAGTGCAATACTTATCTGCAAAGGCACACTTAAGGTAACATATTTCACAGTAACGAGAACAGAGCCCCAAAACTCAGTAGAATAGGGAGATTTGAAAAGAATGTTTACAAAATTGGTTAACCCGATAAAGTACTTTGGCCCGATCATATTCCAATCCAAGGTGCTAATATAAAAGACAAATATTGAAGGGAAAATTACAAAGATTGAAAGAACAAGCACAGCAGGCGAAATAAACAGATATCCAGTCAAAAACTCCTTAACAGATCTTAAGCGTTTTCTTCTTTTTAGGACAACTTCATCAGTCATTCCTATCTCCTTTCAAAATACATTTTATTATAGGTAATTAGGAAAATTTTGTCAACTGAGCAAAAAATATTATAGATAAAATGAAACTAAATTCAAACTGGAGATCAAAAATTTGATAAAATATTTTTTAAACATTTACATAAAATTAAAAATATGCTAATATTGTAGCCATGGAACATACAATGAATATAAATTTTTTAATTTTTATGGGTTTTGCGCTAATTTTTCAGTTTATTATGGGCGCAAATAACGGCGGAACACTTTTAGGATCCATCGTATCCTCTAATTTTATTCGCCCTATATTTGCCGTAGTAATAATTTTTATAAGTATGTTTCTTGCCCCGTTCATTTTTGGCACAGCCATAGTAAAAACATTAGGGACAAAAATACTTCCCTTAGAATACATAAACATGCAATTACTTTATGGCACTCTAATTTCTACAATCATATGGGTCATCATAGCACAAAAAATAAAATACCCGGTAAGCATATCCTACGCATTCCTTGGTGCGCTTATAGGCGGAGGAATAGCAACAAAATTTGCGGACAAGATAAACAGGCCCGAGGTATATAGAATATTAGGAGCATTAATAATATCTATACTAATAAGCTTTGCTGCGGGATTTCTTTTGATAAAATTAATAAACTCAATATTGTGTAAAGCCCCACCAAGAACATCTATATATTTTAAAATACTGCAGGTTTTTACATCCGTGTTGCTCGTTATGGGCTATGGAGCAAATGATGCAGAAAAAACATTAAGCCTGATATATATGGCGGCATATGTAACTCATACGAAAATAGCAGCTAACGCGAAAGACCCATGGATTATTCTTGCTTTGGCAGCCATATTTGTAGCAGGCACTCTGCTTTTTGGGGAAAATGTAGCTACTACTGCAGGCTTTCGCATCATGCGCTCTAAACCAAAACAAACTTCTTCTGCCCAGCTGATTACGTCTGTTATAGTACTGTCCTTTGCACAGTTGGGATTACCGATAAGCAGCACAGAAACATTAAATATGGGAGTTATAGGTATAGGAACAGGAGAAAAACCATATTCCGTGAAATGGAATATAGTAAAAAATCTACTCTTCGTATGGATCATTACAATACCTGCTTCTATTTTACTTTCATATTGTATTACTTTGATTTTAGAAAAAATGTTTTAAACTATACAGGAGAGTGAAAAAGAAAATGAAACTATGGAGTTCTATTTTTAAAAAATCTGATTCTTTTTATACCCTGATAAAAAAACAGGGAGATCTTACAGTAGAAGGAACAAACCTTCTCAATAAATTCATGGGTGTAGACAAAAAAGTGTCTGATCATGATATACTCAGACACAATTTGAAAATTCAGATTAAAAGGGTAGAAGAAGAAGGAGATAAGGCAAGGAGAGAACTAATTAATGAGCTTAATAAAAGCTTCATTACGCCTTTTGACAGGCAAGACATATTTACTTTATCCAGTATAATAGATGATATGCTGGACTACTCGCTAAACACGGCTGAAGAAATGATAGCATATAATATCTACCCAAATTTTTACCTAAAAAAAATGATCGAAAAATTCTCAAGAGGCGTTACACATATTAATTACGCTGTAAGCAAACTATCCGAAAATAAACAACTCGTAAACAACAATATCATTGCTGCCAAAACCATCGAAAATGAAATAGAGGAAACATATCGTGAAGCAGTGATTGAACTATTCGAAAATTCAGATTTTCATTATATCTTTAAGGTAAGGGAAGTATACAGGCATATAAGCAACTCTGCGGACAGAATCTCAGAGGCAGCAGATATTATTGGGAATATTATTATAAAAGAAATGTAATAATGCCCCGCTGTTAAACCTCACATAAATTATTTAAATTTTCGTAGAATTTTGTTAAATTCATCAGCAAATTTACCCGGGTCAGCTAAAGCTCCGGGAAGAGAAATATTCAGGATATTACCGCTTCTACTGTAATTTACAGAAGTTTTATTTAAAATAATGTAATCCGCCTTACTTTCTGCAAACGCAGCACTCTTGCTAACTGTACTACCAGGTTCTCTTGTAATAAAAAACGTCAAATCTGGTTTTATGTACCTAAGAGCGCTGTTTCCTTCGATAATTATATTATCTCCGAGTTGCGCAAGAGAAGATTTTAACAAAGAACCTATATCTTTCACCTTCCCATGGATCCAAACCACTTTCCCTGCGCCTTCGCACACAAAAAACGCTGAATCCTTACCGTCTTTTAAAAGCTCTTCTCTATCAATCACAATAGTGCTTTTAAGTTTATCAGACGGGGTAAGTTTTATCACATCAAATGTATCAGGATACAAAGAAAGTATCACCCGTATAAACGTCGTTTTCCCGGAATTACTTCCATTGCCAGCAACAACAATTATCATCGTTTTTTTCTGCTGCTTCTTGGTCTCTTTTTGTTTTCAAACTCGAATCTCGCATTATAATTGTTATCAAAATACAAAAAAGCAGAAAAGGGTTTTCCCTTTTTTGATATGAAATCAGTAATAAGCTCTGTTTTTTTGTCATTAAGAAGATTTGCAACAATATTCTTTGTAATTCGTTTATTGCCCAGCAGCTTTTTAATATAAAAAGTGCATCCTTCATCCCTTTTGGAGCAAAAATACGTTTCTTTTCCTTCCAATATATCAGCACCGCACTTCGGGCATTTACCGATAGGCGTTGGGTCCAGCAATTCATCCCTCTGTCTCTCCGGAAAAAGGAAGCTGACTTTATTGTCAACAAGAGCAATATCCGCATCAAAACGCTTTCTCGTTTTTGAAATAAAACCTTTCATATGTATCGTTTCACCTTTAAGCAGCTTCACTACAATCTCTTTTGTTATTGCCTTATTTACAAGCTTTTTCCAGATAACAAAATCACAGGTTTTTTTAGCTCTATTAGCGCAAGAAAACGCTTTTGCCGTTTCTACTACATCGGCACCACACTTCGGACATTTGCCGATAGGTTTGCCATCGCCTATGACTACAGTGCTGTCACCCTTATAATCCTTTACTTTTTTTACAATGGCAGAGGTAAGTTGTTTTATGCCGGTTATAAATTCATCCGGGTGAAGATTTTCTTTTTCAATATCCCGCAGCTTTTTTTCCCATTCGCCGGTAAGTGCCGGATCCAAAATTTCACCAGCACTAATTACCATCACCAGATCGATTAATCTCATTCCTTTATCCAGCGGGATAAGATTTTTAGCAGACCGCTCTATATATCCCACATCAATAAGCCGCTCTATAATGCTTGCTCTTGTAGCGGGAGTTCCTAATCCTCTTTCCTTCATAGCTTCTCGGAGCTCTTCGTCTTCAACAAGCTTGCCGGCTGTTTCCATAGCAGTAAGAATGGTAGCGTCGGTAAAGCGGGCAGGAGGTTGGGTTTCTTTTTCAAGGAGATCTATTTTATCCAATAAAACTTTCATTGCTTCTTCAACATTTACCAATACAGTTTTTTCCTGGGCATTGTACACTATCATCCAACCTGGTTCTTTAATTCTTGAAAGTTCAGTTTTAAATAGTTCTTTTTCAACAACAGTTTTAAAAGAGAGCCCTTCAACAACAGCGTACGAAAAGAATACAGACAAAAATCTCTTTGCCACAAGGTCAAAAATATTGTGCTCCTCTTTGTTTAGCTGTGAAAATACAGGTACTTTACCGGTAGGAATAATTGCAAAATGGTCAGTTACGCCTTTATCGTTGACTACTCTTGAATCAAGCTTGATTGCCTTTGAAAGAATTTTCTCAATAAATTGCTCATACGGGCCAACACAAATTCCTTTTATGATCTTCTCCATTTCAGAAACCATTGATTTAGGCAAATACCTGCTGTCCGTTCTTGGATACGTAATAAGTTTTTTGCTTTCATAAAGCCTTTGAGCAATATTTAAAGTCATTTTGGCAGAGTAGCCAAAACGCCTGTTAGCATCCCTTTGAAGCTCTGTAAGATCATAAAGAAGGGGGTGAGGTTTCTTCTTTTCACTTCTTTTGATATTTAATACTTTACCCTCTTTTCCTTTTACCTTTTCCAATAGAGTTGACGCTTCTTTCTTCATTTTTATACGTGTGTTGCCTTTTTTATCGATACGGGTACCTTTATATGAGATATTCTTTTCCGTAAATATTCCTTCCAGTTCAAAATACTGCTCTTTCTTAAAGTTTTTTATTACCTGCTCTCTACTGCAAAGAATACTCAATGTAGGTGTTTGCACACGGCCAAGTGAAAGAATCTCTCCTGCGCCCCATCTCCTCGTAAAAGCTCTTGTCGCATTAATCCCCGTGAGCCAGTCGCTTTCCATCCGTAGCAGCGCAGCTGTTCCCAATGAATCAAATTCCTTCGAATTGTACAAATGCGCAAAACCCTTTAAAATCTCTTCCTCAGTCATGGCAGAAAGCCAGAGTCTCTTTAATGTTTTTTTACCTGGCGAAATGAGGTGGATAATGTTTCTAAAAATAAGTTCTCCTTCTCGTCCTGCATCGCACGCATTTATTATGCCATCAATGTCGCTTCTTTTTATAAGTTTTTTAATTAAAGTAAGTCTTTTTTTCGTCTTTTCGATAGATTTGAATTTAAATTCATCAGGAATAATGGGCAATGTAGCTAATTGCCAAAATTTTAATTTTTTGTCATAATCTTCCGGTTCAAAAAGTGTCACAAGGTGGCCTAAAGCCCATGTCAGAACAAATTGCCCGCTTTCCAAATAATCTTTTTTATTTGAGAACCCGCCTAAAGCGTCAGCAATATCGCGCGCTACTGAGGGTTTCTCTGCTAAAATTAATGTCTTTTTCATATTGCATATTGTACATGAAAAGCCCTAAAATAAAAATTCCCGGCTTTTGACCGGGAATTTGCGTTTTCGTTTTTTAGATGAAATTATTCAATAACTATAACGTCGTGTGCTTGAAGACCTTTGTCGCTGTCAGCAGCTTCAAACTCTACTTTATCGCCTTCTTTAAGCGTCTTGTAACCATCACCTGAAATTGCGGAAAAATGTACAAAAATCTCTTTTCCATCTTCATCACATACAAGAAAACCATACCCTTTCTGGGCATTAAACCATTTTACTGATCCTGTAATTCTTTTCACTCGTAAACCTCCTAAAAAATCTCTACGTTTTAAACGCAGGTGATACTATTATAATGAAATAAAAACATTTTGCAAGAGCTTGCCCAAAATCATTGTACTTTTAAGGTTAACACAATGTTTTTATTGCAGCAATATACAATGAAGTTAATCCTCTTTATAAAATTTTTTCCCTTTAATCCGTTCAGGCAGGTAAGTTTCATCTTCTACCTTATGCCCTTCGTAATTGTGGGGATACTTGTATCCCTTGCCGTAGTCCCACTTCTTCATTAAGGAAGTCGCAGGATTTCTTAATTTCTTGGGCACTTCAAGGTTTCCGGTTTCCCTGATAGTTCTCATGACTTCATTTTCCGCAAGATCAAGCGCATTGCATTTAGCAGCCTTTGCGAGATAAACAACTGATTCTGCAAGTACAAGATAACCCTCGGGCGGGCCGATATTTTGGAAAGCATCTCGTGATGCATTTGCTATGACAAGAGCATTCGGGTCCTTTAAGCCAATATCTTCAGCAGCAAAACGGATCATTCTCCTTGATATATAACGAGGATCCTCCCCTGAATCTATCATCCTATAAAAATAATAAAGCGCTGCGTCTGGATCGCTCCCTCTCATACTCTTAATAAATGCTGAGATAAGATCATAATGGTGCTCTTTGCCATAGTAAAGAGGGTTTGTTGAAAAGTTTTCTACATCACTTACATCAACTGTAGTTTTTTCATTATTCACCACAACAGATTCAAGAATGTTCAGCGCCCTTCTTGCGTCTCCGTCTGCCAGCACTACAATTCTATCCAAAGCTTCTTCAGTTAACCTTTTCTCAGCCATTATCTTATCTTTTACCAAAGCCTGCTGCACAACTCTCCGTATTTCATCTTCAGCAAGTCTGTTAAATACAAAGACAGAAAGCCTGGAAAGAAGCGCAGAATTAATATAAAAAGAAGGATTCTCCGTTGTTAAAGCAATAAGAATAATATCGCCCCGTTCTACAGGGCCAAGAAACGCGTCCTGCTCTCTTCTCGTAAAATGCTGGATCTCATCGACTATTAACACATGCTGTACTTCAGAAAATTCTTTCTCTCTTTTGAATCTTAAAAGCATAGATCGAACGTCTTTTATGTGTGCGGTCGTAGCAGTGATGAAAGTTCTTTTCCGCCTCTTAGATGCAATAAGAGCAATAGTTGTTTTGCCGCTGCCCGGCGGGCCATAAATGAGAAAAGAACAAAGAGATTTCCTCTCTATTATTTTATAAATAGGTTTATCTTCGCCGACGAGCTCTTCCTGTCCTATAAATTCAGCAAGAGAATCCGGCCTTACTCTATCGGCGAGCGGTGGAATTGATTCTTTTCCTTCTAAATTAAAAAGTTCCATTAAAGATTGCTAACTTCTTTTAACTGATCTAATACATATCCACGTATGTCATCTATATTTTTCTCATGATGAACGACTTTTCCATTTTTAATCAGAGGTATGAGCATTTCTTCCCATCCGTCAGCGCAAAAATCATTCTCATTCACATTATATGGAACAACTTTAAATGCCATCCTGTCATCTTTTATCTGCCTGTAAACCTTTTTTCTCCCACTGAATTTACCTTTCTTTGCGACAGGTTTTCCGTCCATTTCGACTATATCCATCGCGAAATTTATTGTCGGCGCATTGGCAACGGAGGTACCGACGCCAAAACCATCAGCACCAGCTTCGGAAAGCTCTGGTATTATATCTTCATCTAATCCGCCAGAAACAAAAATCTTTACATCTTTAAATCCTCTTATGGCAAGCTCCCATTTAATCTCCCTTATAATATCGGCAAATACTCCCCTTCTTGAATGCGGCGTGTCCAGGCGTACTCCGTACAATTTGTGGCCTATAGCTTCTACAGCTTGCATGGTTTCCATTTTTTCATCACCGAACGTGTCCACAAGTGCAATGCGACTGATATCTGTGGAAATGCATTCGTCAAAAGCTATAATCGCATTAGACACTCCGTCCAGATTTATAACAAGCGCATGAGGAATAGTTCCTGAAGGATTTTTACCAATAAGTTTTGCTCCAAGTATGCTTGAAACTCCGTCACACCCGCCAATGTAAGCAGACCTGTCGATCATAGGAGTAATGGCAGGATGCATACGCCTAACTCCAAATGAAAGAACTGTTTTGTCAAACGCAACTTTTTTAATGCGTGCAGTCTTTGTGGCGATACCAGAAGACTCACAAATTAATCCAAGGGCGGGAGTTTCATAAACAGCAAAATCTTTATACACGCCTTCAATTACCATAACAGGAACAGGGACACCATTTTCATCACGTGCCTTAAAAATAGTTCCTTCTTCCATCGCCCATACATTTATTGGCTTATCTTTAAGCAGTTCTATCACTTCTGGGAGCCCTACAAACACAGCCCAGGGATTAGGAAGAAATTGGGCAGTAAATTCGGCAATAACATGTTTGTTTATATTCTTTTTTTTCAGTATTTCTTCTGCTCTGGCAAAATAAATATCGCTTGTTAAACCCTTGCGAATTTCATCTTCATTTGCAACAAAAAACATACATCCCTCCTAAGGATTTTGTCTTTCCTGGTATAACCGAGTTAAAATGTCTTCCACAATTTGTAACTCCTTGCCCGCAAGCTCGAACTCACCCTCTCCCATATACTGTTTATATTTCTCAATATGTTCAAAAGCAGAGCTAATAAGTTCAGCCATTGTCACTTCTTCACCCGGTTCTTCAGGCGGCTTTTGGTAACCAGAAAACAGAAATGAAATTGCCTCATCAAAAGTATCTCCCCATACAAGTTCCGTTTGCGTAGCAGCAACAACTTTTTTTAGTTGAGGAAATCGACTTGCCCTTGCTTGAAGATACACAGGCTCTACATAAAGAATAGAATCTCCTACTGGAATAGCAAGCATATTCCCTCTGATTACTTCGGATCCCAGCTGATCCCATAAGGTAAGAACCTTTGACATTTCTGAATCCTGGTCTATTCGTGCCTCAATCTGCAGAGGACCATAGAATAATTTTTCCTTGGAAAATTGGTAGACCGTTACTGCCCCATAATTTTCCGGATCGCACTGACCAATAGCAAGGGCAATAAGATTATTTTTCCCGGAAGGGGTAAATGGGTAATTAGAAACAAATTCATATTTTCCTGTATCCCTGTTTTCTAAAATCATAAAATATGGCAATACCTGCTGTGTTGAAGCCCGGTATTTCTCTGTTGCAATCTGCCATTTATCTTCTTTATTATAAAATACCTCAGGATCATTCATATGATATACGGTATAAATTTCACCTTGTAACTGCATAAAGTCATCAGGATAACGCAAATGTTTTACCAGAAATTGAGGCATATCAGAGATATCTTTAAACAGAGAAGGAAAAATATTTTTATATGTCTGAATAACAGGATCGACGTCATCAATAATGTAAAAATGTACTTTGCCTGAATATGGATCAACAACATATTTTACACTGTTTCTCATATAGTTAATGCCTTTCCCATTCATTCCAATCATTTCTGAATAGGGATATAACGAAGAATATGTAAAGGCATCTCCCATCCAATACAATTTCCCGTTATCGCCCAATACAATGTAAGGATCTCTATCATACATAAGGAAGGGGGCAATACTCTTCACTCTATTCTGTATATTTCTATTAATCATAATTTTACTATCGCTGGTAAGGTATCGTGAAAGAAGGATACTTGCATCGTTGTAATGTATAGCAAAAATAAAACGAGATACCGGTGAAATAGTAACGCCTCCATCCCCTTCATAAGTGACGTAAGCATTTTCCTCTCCTCTTGGATAATCAAATTCGGGAGTCGTTGTATTCACAAATACATACTCATTGTTAGTCTCTCCAAAATATATTTCAGGGCGTTCTACCGCAACTCCTTCAATAGAAGAAACAGGTGGAATGTCCTTTATAAGAAGCTTCGGGAGGCCATCAGGAGTAAATTCATTCACCGTATTCATACATATCCCATAACCGTGAGTATATTTTAGGTGGAGATTGACCCAGCTCCTGGAATTAGCAGGCAAAAGCTCATGGTCTAATTCTCTTGCAGCTATCATCACTTCCCTGTATTCACCATTAATATAGTAACGATCCACATCCACATCTTTAAATGTATAATAAAGCCGTATAGCCTGTATCTGCTGGTACGTATCATTTAGAGCACGCCAGTCCCATAATCGAATATTATCTGTAAGAACCTCTTTTGTTTTCACATCATCTAATGTGAGGGGCTTTATATCCGGAAATGCCTTTAACTCAATTTTATCCAGATCATAGCCTTGCCTTGTCCCATAGATATTGTACTCGAGGTAACTTAATTCCTTAGTCAATTCATTTGGTTTAACCACCAAAGTTTGATACAAAGACGGTAAAATCCCGTATAACAAAAGCCCCGCAGAAATTCCTATAACAAGCACTTTAATTACCGTATCTCTCCGTGTAAATCTGGGAAAAATGGCATAAATAAACAGAAAGATTCCACCCGCACCAAATATTGCTGCTAGAAGTTTAAATAAAGGAACTCGGATATGATAATCTGTATAACCAATACCAAACACAGCTCCCCTTGAAGATAAAAGAAGAGAATAAATGTTTATGTATATCTTTAAACCTACAAGCACAAATAAAATGCCGCCTACAATGGATAAAAGGTTGGTCGCTCTCCTTGAAGCGTCAGACTGTGGATGAAAATTATCTTTGATGTAAAACCAGTAAACTCCCTCCTCAATAATAAATGCTATCACAAAAATTCCGATAAGGTAAGAAATTAGTGTTGAAAAGAATGGGTAGGAAAACATATAAAAAGAAACGGATTTACCAAAGATAGGATCGCTTACCGCAGATGTATAACGGTTAAAATACATTAAGATAGTCATAAAGTGAGAGGAAAGCGTTCCTGCTGAAAAAAAAGCAAGGAAAATTGGAATGAGGATTTTAGAATATTTTACGATTTTTTCCCCGGCTTCTAACTCTTCTCTTCGCTTTGGAATATAAAAAAATAGAGAAAATATACCCCAGGAAAAAAAGAAACCAACAACATAGAGAATAATCTGCCAGGATATTCTTGTAAGAAATGCCGGAAGAAAATTTAAGCTTTTAAACCACATAAACGCAACATCAAAATCAATGAGTGCAAGGAATAAAGAAACAACTACTATGCCAATACCAGCAATGATTAAAGGTTTTTTAACCTCGCCAATCTGCAACGGTTCACCCTGTGCTTTTACTCCTCTAATTATAATCGGGATAAAAAACACAAAATAGAGTAAAAATACAATAAGTCCTATCATATTTATTCGCCCCCTTCCAAATTTTTAGCAATACTACTCTTACCATTTTATTATACAGCAAATAAAGTAATTTTCAATTTATGCATCGCTGGCTTTAACTATTTTTTTACCTTAATTGCCCTTCCCATTAGAATAGCCGCATCTCCTCTGGCTAATACACCTAACGGCTTAAAATAAATCTTTCCGTCTTCATCTGGGTTAAAAATTATATTGTTGTAAAAGGCAGTGATAATTTCCCCGTATCCAAAATAAGAAGGACTCAGATCAATAAACGGGTTTTCCGCATCAACAATGGGAAGGCCTAAAGCTCTCACAAGCATTGTGACAAATTCTCCACGCGTAATTTCACTATCTGGTGAAAATTTACCCTGTCCTGTGCCTTTTACAATCCCCCTGCTAAACGCCTCTTCAATCCACTTAAATCCCCAAAAATCCATTGGCACGTCCACAAAATCCTGCCTGTAATCCTCTTTAGGCGTAATGCCCATTACTCTCACAATAAGTACGGCACCTTCTGTTCTTGTAAGGTTCCTGTTAGGTTTAAATGTACCATCAGGATAACCTTTTATTAAACCCCTTGAATAGAGAAATTTAACAAAATATTGCACGTCAGGGTCAATAAGATCCGGAAATGGCATATTGACCGTACTTACAACACTGAATATAGTTGTTACAAGATATGGAGATTGCCCGATTTTGCCGAAACTGTCTTCTTCCGGAACAAGCCAGAAACTCACTCTATATCCCCCAATAGTAACTGCATTGCCTGCGTTGGTCTTCTGGTTCCACTCCGCTGTAAATGACTTGCTGCCGTATGCGGGAATTTCAAGATATGTTATTACCTGGGCAAATATTTTGTCTTTAGACCATCTATAAGCCAATGTCCCCAAACCGTAATTTACGATAGAAAAATCATACATCTGCGTAGTATTAAAAGTAAAACGGAGTGGGGCATCACTGTTGTTGTTTAACGTGTAGGTAATCTTTACAGGTTCTCCAATAAGATAATATGTCTTATCCGTCACAACTTTAACTTCTATATTATCGTTGGCCCTAACAATACCGGCAAAAGAAAACACCAGGCAAAAAACGATAAACGCAATTGATATTTTTTTCATTACTGCCTCCTTTTATCTTTTAGACAGCTCTGAATATAAAAAGTTCGTACCTTAATATCCCTCGCCGGGTTTCAGGATAATACATTTTGCATTGGTTTCGTCTTCTATGCTCTTTCTAAATTCTTCTGTATCCACTTTTATTTCATCCCAGGTATTATAGTGCATAGGGATAACTGCTGTTGGATGAAGAAACTTTGTAGCTACAACAGCGTCATGGATACCCATAGTATAAGTACCGCCAATTGGAAGAATAGCAACATCAATCCACGTCTGGCCTCCTATCAATTCCATGTTAAGGAATAAGCCCGTATCTCCGGCGTGGTAGATTCTGAAGCCATCGATATTTAAAACATAACCGCAAGGATTCCCTGCATAAATAATGTTATCTCCCTCCGCAATAGAAGAGCTGTGCATAGCCAATACCATTTTAACCTCTCCGAAATCAAAATGGTGAATACCTCCTATGTTCATCGGGAATACGTTCTTGACACCATGAGCTGAAACATATTGTGTTATCTCAAAAGGAGCGATAACGAGAGCGTTGTTTTTCTTTGCTATTTTAATTGTATCACCTAAATGATCGCTATGCCCATGTGTAACAAGTATATGTTTTGCCATACACTGCTCTGCTGTAATTGGAGAAAGAGGATTGTCATCCAAAAAAGGATCAATGATAATACGCTCCTTGTCCATTCCAATGCCAAATGCAGAGTGCCCGAAATAAATAATTTTACTTCTCATTTTTTCCACCTCCGTAATGTTTTGAAACGTCTCTGAAAAAATCATCGATATCCTGGTTTACCATAAGGTCAACAGAAACGGGATCAATATTAACCTTTCCCTTTGACACAACAACAAGTTTTCCGCGTGCAAAATTAGGAAGCATCGCCGCAGGATAAACCTCAAGTGCCGACCCTATCACAAAAAACAAGTCAGATTGATAAGCAAGCTCTTCTGCATCCCTAAAATGAAGTACCTCTTCGCCAAAAAATACAATATCGGGTTTTATTATACCTTTGCATTCGTCACATAAAGGCACTTCTTCTTTCATTACTTTTTCCCTCATCCCGCTAAGAGAATATTCTTTTCCGCATTCGATACAATGACTCTTGTAAATGCCGCCATGGAGTTCAATGACGTTTTTGCTCCCTGCAAGTTGGTGTAATGCATCAATGTTTTGAGTAATTACTCCTTTAATCTTGTTTTCTTTCTCTAAAGCAGCAATAAAATGATGCGTAAAAGTTGGCTTTACATCCTTCGTTTTAACCAGAAAATCTCTCGCAAAACCATAAAATGGCCTAGGATCCTGTAAAAAATAGTGGAAATCAAAAACTTTATCCGCATCGTATTTTCCCGTTGTGTAAATTCCCTCTGGCCCTCTAAAGTCAGGGATACCAGCCTTAGTTGAAATCCCTGCTCCGGTAAGGACAACAACAAAGTGAGCTCCTTCCAGAAACTTTGCGCACTCCTTTGCCTTATCAATTTGCATGTTTCTCAAGGTAAATATAAAAAATTTCGCTTTTCATTTTCATTCGTTTCTGTTTAAAAACAACTGCTCTTTAAAATGTTTTATACCAATCTTCTCCTGTGCCTTTTATTGAAATATTCGCAAAACTCCCAAATTGCTGATGCTCGTAGAAAGGAACCGCTTTCTTGCTTGCCTCATACAGTCTATAATAATTGACAACACCAGAAGTCTTAAGCCAAACAGCCATATCCGATTCATTCGGGAAATATTTTGTAAAATCTTTCCACACAGCTCTTCCTGCAAGAAAACCAGATGCTCCTTCTTTAGAAGCAATCTCTACATTGTAAACAAACTCCTCCATATCCACCCCTGCACTAAGAATAACCCAGGGAACACGAGATACTTTAGTAATTTCATAGCAGGCATTTTCTGCATCTTTAATGGTATACACTGCCTTTCTCTGCTTTCCATCAAAATAACCATTGTGAAATTCTTCGGCAAATTTCAAATTGACTGGGAATTCAAGTTTGAGAATATCCACTCCATATTCTTCCTTTGAAAATTCTCTGGCAATGTCCAACACAATTTCCGGTTTTTTAGATGCAAATTCAGGAGAATTTGTAGAAGGTTCGTCGTCCCTGAAAGCATATCCTACAGGCTCAAGTACAAAAGGCAAATCATATTTTTTACACTCCTCCCCTACTTTTTTCACTATATTCTCTTGATATTCCTTCACTTCTTCTGTATTATCAGTCCTGTAATACAAAAGAAGCTTTACGGCGTCTGCTCCTGCCCGCTTAATTTTTCCAATATTCCATTGATCAAGTAAAACAGTTTTTTTCTCGTTGTTCTTATATCCTGCAGATTCAGTTCCACTTTTTTCCCGCGCAATAAGTAAAGCTGAATGCCTGTCAAGATATTTTAAAGATTCAGAAACACCGAACTGAGGGTCCATAAGTGTAGCGCTAAAATACGGAGAAAGATATTCGGCTACAAGTCGTTTGGCAAGAGCCATATCATCGTATCCTATTTCTTCTTTATCTTTGCCGACTGCCTTAGCAAGCATGCTCTGCAAAGACCCTCGCTGGTCAATTGCAAGCATCCTGAATTTTCCTTCACTGTCAGCAAGCTTTATAAGACCTTTCAATTTTCCGGGAGTTAAAGCAACTTTTTCCATATTAAACCTCCTATTTTTAATACATTTTAACATCAGATATATATATTGTCAATGTGCGTTTGATGGAAGTTAAAAAAAACCAAAAAAAATCAAACAATCTTTAAAGAAATTGCCTTGGATATACCGTCATCCTCCATCGTAATACCGTACAGAATATCTGCCTTCTGCATCGTCTCCTTGTTATGTGTAATCACAATAAACTGGGCAAGGCCTGCTTCTTCGCCAAGCAGTTTTCCAAATCGTTCTATGTTATCCTCGTCAAGTGCTGCATCCACCTCATCCAGGATATAAAAAGGTGCTGGTTTCACATTAAAAATGGCAAAAAGAAATGCAAGAGCAGTCAAAGATTTTTCACCGCCGGAAAGAAGCGGGAGTGACTGTTTTTTCCGGCCGGGAAGCCTTACATTCAGCTCAATGCCCTTCACCTCGTCACTATCATCGTAAAACCTCTCAATACCTGCTTCTCCTCCAAGAAACATTCTCCTGAAAAATTTAGAGAAAAGCTCTTCTACCTGATTTAAGGTGTTTTCAAATTCTTCTTTTATTCTTCCGTCCATCTCTTTTATAAACTTTTCAATTTTCCTTTTCGACCCTGATACATCTTTATAAACGGTTTCCTTTTCTTTTAATTCCTCCATGACTTTTTCTTCTTCCTCTAAACTTGTGAAATCGATTGCGCCAAGTGATTCCATTTTCTCTTTTAGTTCCTTAATTTCTCCTTTTAATCTATCCTTATCCACTTCATATCCAATTTCCCTTCTTTCAATTTCTTTTTCTTCCATACTGCTTTTTAGGTTCTCTGTGCGGATATTTTTCTCTGCCACAGCAATACGCTGCTTTTCCATTTTTCTAAGCAGTTCTTCCTTTTGTCCATTTAACCGTAGAACTTCTGCAGCGATTCTTTTCCTCTCCTGTATAACTTTACTTTCTCTTCCGTCCAGCACGCTATTCTCATTTTCTAATTTCTTTACCTTAAGAAAAATGTTGTGCAGCTCTTCTTCTATTCCATGTAATTCATTTTCAATCTCTCCAAACTCTTCCAGAAATTTCTCCCTCTCTCCTTTTAATTCATTTATCTCTCCGATGTAAAATTTGATTTGCCCATTCATCCTCGCTGCTTCATCTGAGATTTTCTCAAGCTTGTACTTATCCTCGGTTACTCTCAGTACCTTCCTCTGAAGATCCTCCTGCAAGAGACGCATGCTCTGCTCCTTATCAATCAGGGTTTCGCTCTTGTTCTCCGCTCCTGTTTTGTTTAAAAGGGAACGAATTTTTGCCTTTATAGATTCCTTCTCTTTTTCCTTTTCTCTAAGTTTTTTAGTTAAAACAGATATCCTTTTTTCCGTTTCAATTAACTCATTTCTCCTTGCATTTATTTCGTTTCCTCTATCAAGCTCTTTCTGAAGTGAAAAGATTAAATCATTAGCCTTTGATATTTCTAAATCATTGTGTTTCAGCTTCTCTTTTAAAAAACTATTCTGTTTCTTCTTTTTATCGAGTTCTTTTATTTTTTCCTGTACTGCAAGGTCGTCCTTGCACCATACTTCATACGGAGAATATAATACAAATCCATCCTTGGTGATAACTTTTTTGATAAAAAGTTTATCATAATATTCTTTAAAAAATGCTCTTCCAGTTGCCAAACTTTCCGCAGCATACATGCCTTTTAAAAAACCCTTACTTTCATGAACAACAAAAGACAGCGGCCTCACCCCGTCCACTTCTTTTTCTTTTATATCAACCAGATCATCTTCTATAAAAAATTTCCCGTTTTCTTTTTTGCTTAACTCTTTTACCGAAGAAAGAATTTTCATTTTTAACTCTTCCTCTATGCCTGGCATACTTTCTTTCAGGTGCAGCAAATTCCCCAGTGTGCCCTCTTCATAATGTCTCTTTCTTGTAGTATCTTTCTCATTAATAAATTTTGCATCCGATTTTATTTCATAATCAAGCAGAAGAATCTGCTCTTCCAGTTTTTTCCTCTCCATCTCTAATTCTTTTTTTGTTAGGTATGCCTTTTCTGTCCTGTCTTTAATAGTCGCTATATCCAACTCTTCGAGTTTTTCCACGTCCAGCATATTGATCTCCAACT
Source organism: Caldisericota bacterium (assembly GCA_030621215.1). Taxonomy (GTDB): domain Bacteria; phylum Caldisericota; class Caldisericia; order Caldisericales; family Caldisericaceae; genus UBA646. The sequence goes on along the minus strand of JAUXIC010000002.1, from coordinate 25,638 downwards.
CGTTAATCTCCTCTTCTATACGGCTCATATCAAATTCAACGACAGAAAGCAGTTTTTCATTTTTGATTCTCTCTTCTCTTATGGATTCGAGCACTTTTTCATTCTCCCGGGCTTCTTCGATGAGCGGCATCACAGAAATTTTCATTTCAGATATCTTTTTCTCTATACTCTGTATTTCTTCTTTTTCTTTTTTTATCATCTCTATAAGATTATCCATTTTTCTGGATAAATTCCCCACGTCTTCAGTAAGAGAAGCCACTTTACAATCTCCATCTTTTATTTTCTGGGTAAAGTTTTCTTTTTTTGCTGCAAAGTTTTCTTTTTTCTCTTTTAAGTATTTCTCTTTTTCACGGAGTTTTGTCTCCTCAATAAGAATTTTTTCTTTCTCGTTCCGCAAACTGTTTTTATCATTTTTGATATCTTCTTCCTTTTTCAAAACCTCTGCTTCTTCTACCGTTTTTTCAGCTAAACTGTTCGCAATATGCTCTAACCTTCTGTTAATTTCTTCAATGCCAGATTTAAGCCGGGTAACTTCTTTTTCAGCCTGTTGAATTTCACTATTTAGCATAGTGTCTTCAAGGCGCTTTAACCTGTCTTTCACTGTATAATACAAATGTGCCTTCTTTGCTTCAGTAGAAATACGTGTTGCCGTCTTTTTTAACTCCTGAAAACGATCCTTCACTCTCAAAAGATTCTCTTCAGCCTTCTCAAGCTCGCGTAAAGCTTCTCTTTTTTTCTTTTTAAAAATCTCTACCCCCGCAACTTGGTCAATCAGGGTTTTTTTCTGTTCCGGCCTCTCAAGCAGCAGGGCTTCAACCTTTCCCTGCCCCACAATTGCATACATGTGGCCATATATTTTTGCGGAATAAAACAATCCCATGACATCCTGAAGGCGCATTTCCTCGTCGTTAACAAAATAATGTGATTCCCTTGATCTATATAATCGCCTTTCTATGACAACCCGTGGAGTTTTGAGAGCAAGCAAATGATCTTCGTTATTAAAAATAAGTTTGACTGAAGCTACACTGAGCTGCTTTTTAAAAGCAGACCCGGAAAATATAAGATCGGGCGTTTCTTTCGCCCTTAATAAAGAAAGACGCTGTTCGCCCAATGCCCATCTTACTGCATCAACAATATTGCTTTTACCTGAACCATTCGGCCCTACAATACAAGTAACCTTTGGAGAGAGAACAATTCTTACATTGTCCTTAAAAGTTTTAAAACCATATATCCTGATCTCTTCGAGGTGCATTAGAATAAACCCGTTATCTCCCCTTCTTCTGTGATATCCATGCTCTCAGCAGCTGGAATTCCAGGAAGTCCTGGCATCGTCATTATATTGCCTGCCATGGGCACAATAAATCCTGCGCCTGAAGAAAGCCTTACATCCCGGATTGTCACGTCAAATCCTTCCGGCCTTCCTTTCAATTTTGAATTATCCGACAGTGACAATTGAGTTTTTGCTATGCACACTGGCAAGCCGCTGTAATTGAGTTCATCAATAAGCCGTAACGCACTCTCTGCCTTTTCTGTATATATAATGTTCTTTGCGCCATACATATTGCAGGCAATTGAGCTAATTTTCTCCTTAATGGATGTGTCCAGTTTATAAAGAAAATGAAAATGATTTTCATCATTTCTGGCAGCATCCAGTACTTCTGCGCCAAGGGTTTTCCCGCCTTTGCCGCCGCTTTCCCAGACATTTGAAACAGCAAACCGTACGCCGTTAGCTTTAACAAATGCCTCAACAATAGCTATTTCCCTGTCTGTGTCTGTGCTAAATTTATTTAATGCAACAACCACAGGCAGTCCGAATAATTGCATATTTTCGATATGTTTAGAAAGGTTAGGAAGCCCTCTCTGTAAAGCTTCAATATTCTCTTCCTTTAATTCATTTTTACGTAATCCGCCATGCATCTTTAATGCCCTGATCGTTGCAACAATCACGACAACAGAAGGGTTAAAACCGCCTGCCCTGCTAACAATATCCATAAACTTCTCTCCTCCAAGATCAGACGCAAAACCACCCTCGGTGACCACATAATCAGATAATTTTAATGCAAGCTTTATAGAAGTGAGCGTGCTTGCACCATGTGCAATATTTGCAAACGGCCCCCCATGAACAAATACAGGATGATTTTCAATGGTCTGCACAAGATTGGGCTTAATTGCATTGCGCAATACAATAGCCATTGCACCTGCTACATTTAAATCCTTTGCGGTAACTGGCTTCTTCTCTTTGGTAAATCCTATAATAATGCGTGCGATACGCTGTTTTAGATCCTCTAAGTTCCGTGCAAGGCAGAGAATTGCCATAATTTCAGATGCAGCTGTAATATCAAATCTTGTTTCACGCGGATAATCACTGGATGTGCTATCTAATCCCACCTGTACCTTGCGGAGAGCCCTGTCATTCATATCCACCGTTCTTCCCCAGGCAATGTGTCCTATATCAATTCCTAATTTGTTCCCGTGATAAATATGATTGTCAATCATTGCGGCAAGAAGGTTATGAGCAGCATCTACTGCAGGGATATCCCCGGTAAACTGCAGGTTTATTTCTTCCATTGGCACAACCTGTGCGTAACCTCCCCCGGCTGCTCCTCCCTTTACGCCAAATACAGGACCCAATGAAGGTTCTCTAATCACTGCCATTGACTTTTGACCTAAATCATTCAATGCATCCGCTAATCCTATCGTCGTGGTAGTCTTTCCCTCTCCTGCCGGTGTAGGAGTTATGGCAGTGACAAAGATTAATTTTCCATCCGTTCTCTTTACTCTATTCTTATAGGTAGCAAGGTCTACTTTGGCGATATGCTTTCCGTACAAGCTTATCTCACTATCTTTAAGTCCGATATCTTCTGCAACTTCTTTTATGCACTTCATTTTTGCATTTTGTGCAATTTCCAGATCCAGCATCACGCCTCCTCAAATTTTACTACTCATAATTATAGCAGGATTTTCTACAAGTTAAAGACAGCAAAGAATTGGTTAAAATTCAGTGGTTTCTTCTTACCTTTTTCTATTATTTTTTCCGACAGAAATTTAGTATCAATATCATTGTATATCAAAAGAGAGCCACAAAATCAAGTATTTAGTTATTTTATCACAGGTATTTAGTATCGAATCAAATGATGGCCATTTTACAGAAAAACTTGCTTGACAAATATACAAAAAAAGGTTAAAATATCTTTAATTCCTGAATAAAGGAAAATTATTCATCAGGAAAGAAAAAATGAAAAAATTTTTAGCAGTAGGGCTAATAATTTTGGTGGTATTAGCAATAATTCTATGGATTTCGTTTTTGGGGAAGTGTGAATGTTTTTTACAGTGCTGCTACAGATCTAAACCATTTATAAAATACAGTAACCTATCCATACGAACCAGCAATTTATCTAAAATAAAAAATTATCCTTTTCTCTGCACTTACTCGTGCTGCCTTCTCGCTCTGAGACTTAAGCTCAATTACATTATCCTTTTTTAAAAATTAATAGGAGGTACAAAATGAAAAGATTTGAAAGATTTATTGTCTTTTTCGTTATTGTATCACTTATGGTTTCTGCTTCGGCTGGTGTTTTTGCTATTTCAGGAAAAGAAAAGAATCTTTCTCTCGTCACTTTCTACGATTTTGTTCAGAATGCAGATAAAGCAGTATGGCAAAGTGGTGCAGGCTATCTTCCATTTCCCGGTTCTGCCTCTGACAGTAGGGGTTTTGCCTTATGGCAAACAAATAGCTATATGGAGAATAACAAAAAATATGCGAAGATTCTTGAAACTCATCCTGAATGGAAGGAAAATGGTTATATAATGGGAACTTATCCGAATTTAACAGTTCCAACTGGTGCAAAACTTTCATTAAAGATAGGATTCTTGAAGGAAGCAACAGGAACAGACGGAGTAATCTACAGAGTTTTTTTTAATTACACTGGACAACCAATAACTATCTTTGAAAAATATAAGAGATATACAGAAAAAGTTGAAACAGAAACTATTGATCTTTCAGAGTATCAAGGAAAAAATGGAAAATTCATCCTCTACGTAAGCGCAGGTGGGAAAAGCTCGGCACAGGATTGGGCTGGCTGGGCAGAAGCTGAAATCCTTTATACAAAAAAATATCCAGACCTTGTAATTACTGACCTATGGAATAAAAGTGGAGTAATCCACTACAAAATTAAGAACATTGGAGATGCGCCAACAGCTCCTAAAACACCAATTTCTTTTACAAATAGCCTTTATCTGAATAACAAATCTATCTCTCAGGATACAATCACCCAGATATTAAACCCTAACGAGGAAATTGAGAGATCCTTCGGTAGCTACTCTTATCAACCTCCGCAAGGTACACACACGTTAAAGGTCTGTGCAGATGTCAGCCAGAGTATTGATGAAAGCAATGAAGGTAATAACTGTCTAACAAAGACTATATCTCCGGGTGGAATAAAAGTAGATACAGGATGCAAAGATACCAAGGTTGAAATATACAATTCCAGCGAAAAACTTGTAATAAGTGGATACAGCAATGAAAAACATACATACTCCACGGGACTTATACTAGCGCCTGATAATTATAAGGTTGTACCATCAAAGAAAAACTGCACCTTTACCCCTTCGTATAAACTGGTGAATGTTGTTTCAAATCAAGTTGTAAATGTTGCTTTCCAATGTTCCTGCAAAAGGGCTGACCTTGTAATTACTGAAATCACAAGACTCAAAACAGGAGGGACAATACAGTATAAGGTGAAGAATCAAGGAAGCACGGGGACAGAATCCTATTTTTATAATGCACTGTACATCAATGAGGAATTTATCATAAAAGACTATGTCAAAGTATATATAAAAGCAGGAGAAGAGCTGAGCAGAGAATTTAGTTATTCCTATACCCCAACACCACCTAAGGATACTGTAAAGGTTTGTGCCGACTCAGATAAAAATATAGAAGAAGAAAATGAGGAAAATAATTGTTTGGAAGTAACATGGTACACTGAAGAAAAACTACCAGACCTCATAATCGACGAAATCAAATGTGATAGGGAAAACAGTAGAATAGGTTATGTGTTAAAGAACATCGGGGAAGAAACAGCAAAAGGAGGGCATTCAATAACCTTATTTGTGGATGGGAAAGAAGTAACTCACGACCTGGTTAGTGCTGATTTGAAACCTGGAATGACATATAGTTCATGGGTCAAAGAATACAAATGGCCTGCATCTAAGGATATAAGGGTAAAAATATGTGCCGATGGTTATAACAAATTAAAGGAATCCAATGAACAAAACAACTGCCTTGAAAAGACGTGTAAATGCCCAACAGATACTGCCCCACCAAAGGTAACGATTACTTACTCTCCTTCGGAGGTCACCACTGCCGATGAAATAACCTTTACTGCCCATGCAACAGATAATACAGGTGTTAGCAAGATATTAATCTTCGTAAATGATGTACAAGTTAAAGAGTGCACTCCGGGATTTGAGAAAACAGATAAGGAAGGAAGAAAATATTGGGAGTGCATTTATACTGGTGGCCCTTATGACAATGGCACATTAACCTATCAGGCAGAAGCTATCGATGGTTATAAGAATCGTGGTCTTTCCAGTGAAAAAAGCGTTGAGGTAACTATCACCATTACTACTCCTCCACTATTGTTCATGCCTTGCTTCTTCTCAATCTCTGGCACCATCCACAATTTCTGGCATGCCCCGAGAACGCTCAGAGTAAAGATATGCGAGGCTGAAACGATTGTTCTCACTTCGCCAGATCCTCTTACAGGGGTGCTATTACCACCAATGACGCAATGTAAGGAAGGTGGAAACGTCTGGTACGCCGATGTAACACAGCAGTTTATGGGGGACTTGCCCTCAGGGGACATGTACTATAGCCTTGGAGGTTTTTGCCCCGGAGAATATATATTAGTACCGGTTCGTTCACTGATTCGCGGACCAGCCATGTGTGAGTGGCAAGGTAGCTGGCAAGCAGCTAAAGGGCAGGTGGTGACAATTGAAAGCTCCAGCGCCGAAGGTTTTGATTTTACCTTTGAGCCACTGGATTCCAGTGCACCAACGGTCAGCAATATACTGGCTGAGCCAGAACATCCCGGCATGGATGAAGATGTGGCAGTTACCATCCTGGCTGAAGATAACCAAGGGATAGCCAGTATCTGGGAAAGGACGGAGACAGTTGACATGGACGGCATTGTTCACCCTGGTCGCTGGCGTAGTTTGACTATAAGCCCGGGACTGGAGGGCAGCACTGCTGGAGCACAGTTTTCCATTACCGACGACCGGTTAATGCAGGCTACGGTGGAAGTAAAAGTGTGCGATATCGGCGGTAACAGCTACAAGAAGCTAAAGGTCATCCTTTTTGGCAGCTGTGACGACGGGATTCAGAACCAGGGAGAAACTGGCATCGATTGTGGAGGACCATGTCCGTCCCAGTGTATAGATTGCCTCTTTGACTGGGTAATAGGCACTGGCCCCTCAGCATACTTGTATAGCCCGGGCGAAATAAGCGTGATAAACGCCAGGGCAAATGAGGCGCTGCAGGAATATGCCGACCATCTCCATGATGATTATGGACAGGATGTAGTTGTGACTGACCTTGATACCAGCGATGAATATATTGACGCTATCTCCTGGTGGGTGGCAAAAAATATGGGCTATCGGGGTGATAGCATTAACGAAAAGTGCTGCAATGATGTACAACACCTGGATTATGACCCGGATGATTACGGGCATGGCGATTTCCCGCAGACGGCGTACTACACCCTTGAACACAGCGGGTGCAATGATTGTAATGGGATTACACACACTGAAGACGATGAAGAAAGAACCTGGCACCCTGACCCATCCAAGCGGTTCTACGGCGATTGCGAGGACTTCGGCATACTTGAGGCAGCTCTACTGAGGTCGCTGGGAGTCTCTTACAGGTGCATATTCAGTGCTGAGCAGCCAGGGCATAGTTTCAACATAGTCTATTACAAAGGCAGGTATAGAGTACTGGAACCACAGGCGAATGACAAACACTGCAAGTATTATGGCCCATATAACCTCTGGAACGATAAGATAGGCTCTTTTGCGTGCTCCGATTTTGACGAGGTTCGACCCTGGGAATATACCATGAATTACCCGGGATGCGAACATCCTTCAGTTTTGGTTTCCGGTGGTAGTTTTGGGGAGAAGCGGCTCTGGCTTGATTGGAACGGCTGGGGAGAAAACATTCAGCCGGGGGTATATGACTTCAATGGAGATGGAAAGGATGATGTAGCTGCCGTGCGTGTTGCAAGCGACGGGCAGACAAAGTTCTGGTTTACTTCAAACGGCAATAGCCTTGTCAAAAACTTTGCCGAATCGGTTACCGGAGACAGCAATAAGGAATTCTATGTTACCTCGTCCGTGACTGGCATAAAAATCGTACGCGGCACTGTCCTGGGCGCTACGGAGAGTGTCAAGCGGTATGGGCGCGTTGAAAGTCCTGATTCCAGGAATATGGTCAGGTTTCAGAGAAGTGAAGGGAATGAGGAACTGATGGGAAATGTCTATGTATGCCACGATTGGGCAACAAGCCCAAAAATCTACCTTCTAAACAATAGCCTCAGGATAGAGGTCCCGGATTCGACGACATACAACCACTGGAGTAATGTGGACAGGGCACCACAGCTCCGATACAACATTGGCCCGGGTGATTGGTCTATCGAGACCGAGCTGAGGGTATCTGACTATCGCGCTACACACCATGCTGGTCTCATGGTTTATTTCGAAGAAGACGACATAATATACTGGGGGCTGCATAACGGGATGGGGGGAGAGCACTTAAAAATTGAAAGGAGTGGTGAAGGGTCTCTTGGAGAGAGAGCAGGTATCTGGACTAGAGACAAGGTCTATCTCAAAATCACCAAGGAGGGGACAGAGTATAGCTTCTTCTATAAGGATAGAGATTCTAGTATCTGGACACTTCTGGAAACGGTTTCTGTAGCTGAAACTCCTACCAAGGTTGGGCTTCTATTGAAGACGTGGCAGCCTACAGCGATAACGGCAGCATTTGACTATTTTGACTTTTCAACAGACTATAGCACTTTCCACGATGATTTTAATCGTTTGTCAATAGGCAGTAACTGGGCAATCTACAGAGCAATCTTAACAAAGTGGCGCAGCGACTTTTGTTCTGGAGATGAAATCCCGTTTGTAGCTGACTTTGATGGAGATGGCACCGACGACATAATAACTTTCAAGAGGTCAGAGGGTAATGTTTATGTGGCGCTCTCCGAACCCGAGAAGTTTTGTTTCGGGGAAAGCCTTCTATGGCATAACAATTTCTGCCTGGGAAATGAGATACCTGCCATTGGCGACTTCAATGGCGACGGTAAGATGGATATAGTTACCTTCAATCGAGATACAGGCCAGGTTTTTGTGGCCCTCTCAACTATATTCGGATTCTATGGTGATGGGTGGTTGTGGACGAGCGACTTCTGCCATTCAGGGGACACTCCATTCATCGGGGATTTTAATGGAGATGGCAGGGATGACATAGCTTACCTGTCCGTAGATGATGGAAGAGCTAGGATATGGGTCGCACTGACTGTGCCAAGCAGTATAACCTATGGTTGCCACGGCGGGAATATCTGTGGCCAAGCGACATTCTATACTAAGGCTTACTGGCCAGACATTTGTCCCTGAGGTGATAATATGAAAACAATTTTGAGATTACTAAAGCATAGTTTCCGGACAGGCAAGATTCCTGCAGCAAAATACCTAGCCGTTGGTTTCATCATAATCTTGCTGTCTCTTTCTGTAGCTACACAAGCTAGCGCAACGCTATTCTATACCGGTGACATTTATATAGATTCCCTTTCGGCAACGATAGATGTAACGAATGAAGCAACAATTATTGTGGAGTATACCTTAGTCAATCAGGGAGACAATAAGGAGACAGTGAATCTAACTTTCTCTCATCCAGATGCGGCTGCTTTTGTTGATAAAGACGAATCATCAAACCCAGTTGATTTTAACCCTGGAGAAAAGAGAAAACTAACATTCTCCTATTCCCTAAGTCTACCATCGGCTGAATTTCAAAGAATAATGTTTGCCCCCATGCTTTTTTTCAACGATATGCCAAACTCCCAAAGGACAAAGAGTTATAATATAAGGTTAATACTTCCAGAAGGAGTAAAGAAGCTCGTGTACTCAAATAAGCCCTATACAAATATTGTGACTGAAGGGATCAGAGTTGCCATTCTGTGGAAAAAAAGTGATGTTTACCCCACGACGTTAGTCGCTGCTTGGACCACTCTAGATGTGGATATAGCAGCGGTGAAGAAAGCTACGCCCAGTAAATTGACTGCACCCGGCGAAATAGTGGAGGTCGAGATAACAATCCAGAATAAAGGGGGGAAAGAGATAAGGGATATTACCCTTAGCGATAACTTCTTTCCCAATGCCTTCGAAGCAGTGGCACCCATGGACGAGTTCGAATTAGTCCAGCCCGAAATGAGCGACTCCCATCTCTATTGGAAGAAGAAGATAGAAGGCCTGAAACCAGGGGAAACGAAGTCTTATACCTATTCGATAAAAGTGAAAGCTCTGGGTACGGAAACAAGGCTAGATTCTCTTGTGGTATTAGTTAATGGGATACCAGTAAGCGTATCAAACGATGTTATCCTATATAGTGAACTTGAAGAACGATATAAGCCAGAGGCTCCCGAGAGAAAATTTCCCACCAAGTTTGTGATAATTGGTGTTGTCGTAGTCGCTGTTATAATAGCCTCGGTCTTGGTTATCAAGTCAAGGAGGAAGAAAGGTAAGGTTTAGTCAATCTGACGTATATATATCGCCATTTAGTTTGGAGGAGCAGGATTTAATTTACCATGCGGCTCCTTATGATACTGTTTTTACTTTATAAAGGAGTTTGAGGTTTTTATACTTATTTTTTGCCTTGTTCTATTCTTGAAATATAGCAGATTAATATAGAGAATTTGATTATTTAGTTTAAAATTTATATGGTTTAATACAAATCGATATAGACTCTGTAATGGATCAGATATATGTGCACCACAAAGGTAAAAGAATATGGGAAAAAGATTTTATCTGCACCGCAGTAAAGGCCAAAGAAGATAAAAGCAAAGAAAAAGTTAAAATACCGGAAAAAACAGCAAAGATACAAATACTGAAAAAGAATGCTACATTTTGCCGAAAACAGCAATTATAAATACGCCTATAAAGATGAGTATCGATGCCGTCAATCTTACTTTTCCATATTTTTCTTTGAGAAGGAAAGTGCCAAGAATGACACTAAACACAATTCCAGCCTGTCTTACCGAAACAATGTAACTTACAGGAAAAGTCCGCATAACAAAAATGATAAGAGAATATGACAATATAATCATTATGCTCACCAAAATTATTCCAGTTTTGTTATTTTTCAACTCTGATTTTATTAGAAATCTTCTTTCGGTTAATAAAATAACTGGAGAAAGCATAATAAAAGAGGTTATCCCAAAGAAATAAACATAGAGCACCGGATTTACATATTTAGCACCAATTTTATCAATAAGAGAATACACAGCCACAGCAAAAAGAGTGAGGAAGGCAAAAATAATGCCTTTATTTCCCTTATCATAAAAAGGCCTAAAAAATTTCCCCAGGTTAAAACTATTGAGAGAGATAGCGTACACGCCAATAAGAACAACAACAATACCGAGTATCCCGGACAAGCTCAGCCTTTCATTAAGGAATAGAAAAGCAAGTATTGGCATTAAAGCAGGAGTTGAACGTGCAATCGGATATACCAGGGATAAATCCTCATGTGTATAAGCTTCTGAAAGAAAATACCAGTAAAATGCATGAATAACGCCACTTGCAAAAATAGCATACCAGCCATAAAGAGAAATAGAAGTTTTATGCAAGAAAAAAACAGTAAAAGGTAAATAGATCAATGTCTGTAATATCATCACGAGCCAGAAAAAAGTGAGTTTATCCCCGCTTTTTTTAGCAAGGAAATTCCACGTTGCATGAATGAATGAGGATATTAAAACAATTAATACTGCAACTGTGCTCATTTTATCAGCTCTGTGCAAAGCAAATTGTTCGCCATTTTTTAAAAACCATATTGAATCCACCTTTCAAAATATAAAATAGTATACAGCCTTCAGCCATTTATCAAAAACTTCGCCACAACAAAAATCACATTAATCTTTGGTGAAAAACATTTTAAAATATCCAATACAAGCAAATTCTCTATTGACCTGACAGACAGAAAATCATTATCAAAAAATTTCAAAAAATCGTTGTGTTACTCATTGAATTGTATCGGCACTTTACATCAAAAAAATCTTTACTATAATAAAATCATTAAAGGATAAGAAAAGAGGCAAGCGTGAATATTATATTAAACCTAGGGATAATAATTTTAATCGCCATTGTGGCTTCAAGACTTTTTAAAGCACTTAAATTTCCAAGAGTATTAACCTACGTATTGGTCGGGGCTCTGCTCGGGGAATCAACTTCAGGTTTTATACACCCGGATCTGAGAGGTATTGAAAACATTATCGCTATAGTATCACTTGCCTTTATTGCATTTCTCATAGGAGATATGTTCAGGCTGAGAGATATTAAAAAAATAGGCACAAAAGCAATATGGATAGCTTTAGTCCAATCTATTTTTACTTCCGCAATTGTTGCAACAGGAATTATTCTTTTAGCAAAAACCTCTCTCATAAATATCCCGCATCCTGTACCAACGGCCTTATTGCTCGGCGCATGCGCTGCTGCAACAGCACCGGCTGCAACATTTATGGTAATAAGAGAGTATAAAGCAAAAGGCACTTTGACAAATTATCTTCTTATGGCGGTTTCATTCGATGATGCAATAGGAATTATTTTATTTGATATCGCAATAGTAATCGCAAAAATCCTTTTAAGAAATGAACAAGTAAGCCCTTTATTTGTCATATTCGCTCCTATAAAAGATATTGTCCTCTCAATGCTTGCAGGTTTTATAATGGGGCTTGTGCTATCAAAAATGTTAAAATTTTTCAAAGCAAAAGAAGAAAAAATGCTGCTTGCATTCACATTTATCCTTATCACCGCAGGGTTATCACAACAGCTTAATATTTCCCCTCTTCTCAGCAGTATGATGTTAGGTGCCACATTCGTAAATTTAGGCGGAAATATAGAAAATATATTTAGTTCAATAGAAACATGGACTGCACCCCTGTTTGTATTCTTTTTTGTCCTCTCAGGTTCAGATCTGAATATAAAAGTCTTGCCACAGGTAGGAATAATTGGAACACTATACATATTACTCAGAACCGCAGGAAAGATATTTGGTGGAAGCTTTGGCGCATTTGCTGTAAATGCGCCAAAGGAAGTGCGAAAGTACTTAGGGCTCGCCATGCTCTCTCAGGCAGGTGTTGCAATAGGCTTTGCAGTATTTATAGCCAATCTTTTCCCCGAGCTTTCATTTATAGCAACCATTATTCTTTCGACAGTAATTATCTTCGAAATAATTGGGCCACTTGGAGCAAAATTCGCAGTATTCAGAGCAGGGGAAGTGCCAATAAAAGAGGAAAAATTATGAAAAATCCACTCAAAAAAATCCACATTGCCCTGTTCAACAGTTTAGCAAAAAGAGACAGCTGCCCAGAAAGAGCAATAACAGACCTGGATTTTCTTCCGCACAAAGGAGTTTCCGCCGAATGGTGGTATTTCACAGGATTTCTCAATCAAAAATTTGGTTTTGAGCTTACATTCTTTAAAATAGAATTTACTCCAAATGTGGGAATACTTAAACTATTCCCTATACACATAGTATCACATTTTGCAATAGCAGATATAGAAAATAAAAAATTTTTGTTTAGAGAAAGGTTAAGCCCAGTATTTCATATTGGGACAGATAAAATACTTGAAATAAGAAATATGAATACCAGTTTGCTTGCCAATGGCCAATCATACAACCTCCAGGCAGATTTTAAAGAATATTCTCTATTTCTTGCACTCTCTCCCTCAAAAACGATAGTCCCTCACGGAAATAATGGAATTGCTCAGATGGGTAATGCGGGTAATTCCTATTACTACTCAATCACTTCTCTAAAAGCAAAGGGAACTTTTAAAAGAAAAGATGAGGTACTAAATGTAAAAGGTTCTGTCTGGCAAGATCATCAGTGGGGAAACTTCAAAATCTATCCGCATTGGGATTGGTTTAGCTTGAGGTTAAATAATAATGTCGACATAATGGCATTTAATCTAAGAGACAACGGAGGAAATGTGATAAACCAACTCATAACAGTGATACTCGAAGATGGAACAATTTTAAGAGACAATACATTCAACTTACAAATTTTGGATAAGGATTTCCATGCTGGCAAAAAACAGTATCCAGAACATTGGAAACTTGATTCAAAATATGGAGAATTTTTTATTCACTCAGTAATGGAGGATCAGGTAATACATTCTTTTTTCACACCGGACTATCTTGAAGCACTTTCCAGTGTAAACGGCACACTACTTAAAAAGAAAGTAAAGGGGCATGCTTTCGTAGAAATTACAGGTTACTAGCAATAAGAGAATCCCGATCAAAAACAATTTTATCAGCTTCTATCCCGCACACAAGCAAAAACAAATCGCCTTATGGCTTCTTCTATCTCTGAAGTAGAGCCAAATTTATCTGCATCAATTTCTCCTTTGCCGTCATTTATTACAAACAAATTTAGCATTCCAAAAATCAGACAAAATATTATAATAAAACAGAAATCTTAATGGGAGGGACTGAAAATGATTAAAATTGTAACAGATTCAACAGCATATTTAGATGGGAGTTTTATAAAAGAAAATGATATAAAAATTGTCCCGCTGAAAGTATCTTTTGGAGAAAATCATTTCAAAGAAGGGGTGGATATTGAGACAAATGAATTTTATAAGCGCCTCGTCGAAAGCAAGTCCCTGCCGAAAACGTCTCAACCCTCTGCACAGGATTTTATCGATGTATATAATCCAATTTTAGAAAAAGGTAACGAAATCATTTCTATCCACATCTCCGGGGGACTAAGCGGCACCATCAATGCAGGGATGCTCGCAAAAAAAACGCTGAATACGGAGAAAATTTGTATAGTAGATTCGCTATCCACCGCACTCATTATTCGATTCCTGATAGAAAAATCTCTCGAATTAATAAAAAATGGAGAAAATTTTGAGCGCACATGCTCTTTTGTAAAAGCTCAAGTTAAAAAGATGTTATCAAGATTTATACTATATGATTTAGATTACATGGTAAGAGGTGGGAGATTAAATAAGGCAGAAGCCCTGGCGGGGTCTATTCTTCACATCAGGCCAATTGTATCATTTACAAATGGAAAAACAAAAGTTGAAGGCATCTCAAGATCGTGGAAAAAAGCTAAAGCAAAACTCCTATATTACGCCGAAAAAATCAATAACGATACTGGCATAAATAAGATCGGTGTTCACTGTGGAGCAAATCTGGAGGAAGGTGAAGAGTTTAAACAAAAAATTGAAAAAATTTTAAAAATATCCACATCACTGCTGCAAGTAGGAAGCGTCCTCGGAACGTACGGAGGACCAAAATGGCTGGGGTTAGGCATAGAAACCAAATAGAATGGGTGGAGGAAAACAAACAGAAGAAATTATAAACATACTTAAACAAGAGCTACAAAAATTCGAAAGCCCTGCCATAATTATTATTGCAAGAGAAAAAAAAGACCCTTTCAGAGTGCTTATTTCAACAATACTCAGCCTGCGTACTAAAGATAAAACGACTATCAGCGCAAGCAAAAAACTTTTTGGTGTAGCAGATTCTCCAAAAAAGATATTGAAACTTAATAAAAAAGAAATTGAAAAACTTATCTACCCTGTAGGTTTTTACCGCAGAAAAGCAGAACAAATCTTAAAAATATCCGGGATATTGATAACAGATTACAATGGAAAAGTGCCAGATAAAATAAACGAGCTTTTAAAACTCCCCGGTGTAGGAAGAAAAACGGCAAATCTTGTACTCAATGAAGGATTTGGCAAGTTAGCTATCTGTGTAGACACGCATGTACACAGGATTTCAAATCGCTTAAATCTTGTGAAAACAAGCGAACCGGAAGAAACAGAATTCGCCTTGCAAAAAGTTCTTTCAAAAAAACACTGGATAGTTTTCAATACACTCCTTGTCACTCTTGGTCAAAATATCTGCACCCCTGTATCCCCAAAATGTTCCCTCTGTCCCATAGAAAAATATTGTCCAAAGATGGGTGTGGGTAAACATAGATAAAGCCAATTAAACAGCAATTATCCAGCTCTTTGTGTAAAAAAAAATATCTGCTAAAATGATGTTCACATGAAAAAAATTATATTAATTTTACTAATCGCAGGAACAATATTACTTACCGGCTGCAGCAATAACAATGCCCAGGTAAAGCTGCTTGATAGCATAACGCACAAGGAAGTTCAGGGCACAGTCATAATAAATGGCGATAAACTGCAAATACAGGATGGCACCGTTTCACTGAAAAAAGGAACAATTAGTATAAGCAAAGACGGATATGCCACAAAAAATGTAGAAATAACTCAGTCCGACTGCATAGTGTACCTTTCGCCCATTTCTTATCTTAAAGTAAATGTAGTAGGCCACAACGGCACTAGCATCGAAAATGCAACAGCGCAAATGGGAGACAGAAAAGAAATCACAGACAAGAATGGAAATTGCATTATATCTCCTTCAGCGAAAGGAAACCAGACTATTGAAATTAGTAAAAAATTCTTCGAAAGCAAAAAAATTCCAATAGATATCACGCAAGGAAAAAATGAAATTTCTACACAACTTCTCACAAACACCCGTACGGTTCAGGAATATATAAACTCCCTTATATTCCCATATGATCAAAAAAACTTCTCTTTCACAATCAGCATAGGCGGAACGACAGATCAACAGGAAATTAATTATCAATTTATGGGGAAAGTGGTAAATTACGAAGTAAAAGAAATATGGGATAAAAATATTCACTACATATTCGATAATAACGAACCATTTATTATAAATTCGGTAGAAGAAAAAGTAGAGGATCAGGAGAAAATAAAAGCATTAATATACGCAAGAGATGTGATACAGCGAATATTAGATTTCAAAAATGAAATTAGCAATCTAAACGTGTTGGACATATCTGACAATGAAATTTTAATAAAAGAAAACAAAACTTTTGAAAACCGAAATATTGAAGAAATAATATTAATGCAAATAACAAATAGAAAGATATACAAAATCATAATATCAATTGCATCCGATGACATAGAAAATATGAATATAAATGTTCAGATCGATATAGAATAGGAGGAGCTATGGGATTCACACATCTACATTTGCACACAGAATACAGCTTGCTAGACGGGCTAAACAGAATTCCGAAATTAGTGCAAAGAATAAAAGAATTGGGAATGGACTCTGTTGCCATCACTGATCACGGGAATATGTATGGTGCTATAGATTTCTATGAAACAATGAGAAAAAATGGAATAAAGCCAATTATAGGGTGCGAAGTTTATGTTGCGCCGGATGGACGGTTAAAGAAGGAAAAAAGAAACGCAAAGAGATATCACCTTATTTTACTTGCAAAGAACAATGCGGGCTACAAAAATCTCCTCCAAATCGTATCCACAGGATTTTTAGAAGGCTTCTATTACAAACCAAGGGTGGACTACGAGATATTGGAAAAATACCACGAAGGCATTATTGGCCTAAGCGCCTGTTTGCAGGGAGAAATACCATCATCAGCACTTAAGGAAGGAAAAGAAGCAGCACGAAAAGCATTACTTCGATACACTGCCATATTCGGAAAAGAAAACTTCTTCCTCGAAATACAGAATCACAACCTACCCGAAGAGAAAGAAGTAATTCAAATAATGGCAGAGCTCTCAAAAGAGGAAAACATACCGCTTGTAGCGACAAATGATGCACACTACCTGAGAAAAGAAGATGCAAAAGCACATGATATAGTGCTTTGCGTGCAAACACTTTCTAAAGTAGAAGATCCTGACAGAATGCGTTTTCAAACAGAAGAATTCTATATAAAATCTGAAGAAGAGATGAGAAAAATCTTCAAAGAATTCCCTGAAGCAATCGATAACACTGAAAAAATAAAAGCAATGTGTAATGTCAACCTTGACTTCAGCACCTACCACTTACCTCAATTTACTCAAAATAATGAAGAGTGGGACAGACAAAAAAATGTAGACCTCTTAAAAATCCTTACAATGGAGGGGCTAAAAAAAATGTATCCCAGCGAGCAGCTTCCTGATGTGCAAAAGCGCGCAGAATATGAACTTAACGTCATTAATAAAATGGATTTTACAGACTATTTTCTCATTGTGCAGGATTTTATAAGCTGGGCAAAAAAGCACAACATTCCGGTAGGTCCCGGAAGAGGTTCTGCTTCAGGAAGCATAGTGTCATATGCGCTCAACATCACAGAAATAGATCCACTAAAATATGACCTTCTGTTTGAGCGTTTTTTAAATCCGGAAAGAATATCAATGCCTGATATTGATATAGATTTCGGAGATAAAAAAAGAGATGAAGTAATAGAATACGTAAAAAATAAATACGGCAAAGATCATGTAGCTCAAGTAGCAACATTTGGCAGAATGGAAGCAAGAGCAGCTATAAAAGATGTTGGAAGAGCTCTAAATCTGCCATATGGAGAAATGGATAAAATTGCAAAACTCATCCCGTTTGGTGCCTCTTTGGAAAACGCTATCGAAACAGTGCCTGAACTTAAAGAAAACTCAAACAGTGAAAAATATAAAGAACTTTTCCAGATAGCTCTAACTCTTGAAAGTAATGTTAGAAATTTTTCCACTCATGCCGCTGGCATTATTGTTAGTGATAAACCTCTAACCGAATACGTCCCGCTCCAATTAGATAAAAACAATGCTATAATTGCTCAATTCGATAAAAATATTATAGAGCATATCGGTTTGCTAAAAATGGATTTTCTTGGTCTACGAAACCTCACTATAATGCAAGATACAGTAGAAATGCTCCACAAAAACGGCATAGATGTCAACTTAAAGGAAATTCCCATAGATGACAAAAAAACATTTGATATGCTAAAAAAGGGTGATTCTATCGGAGTATTCCAATTAGAAAGCAGTGGCATGAGAAAAGTATTAAAAGGCGTGCAACCAGAAAGCATAGATGACCTTACGGCAGTAGTAGCCTTATACAGGCCAGGAGCAATACGAGCCGGCGGAATAAAAGAATACATTGGCAGAAAAAATGGAAAAAAGGAAATAATATATCCTCATCCAACATTAGAGCAAATTTTAAAACCAACCTACGGGATCATCGTATATCAAGAGCAGATAATGCAGATCGCAAATGTACTTGCCGGATATACAATGTCTGAAGCAGATCTCTTAAGAAAAGCAATAGGCAAAAAGAAACCGGAAATACTAAAAGAACAAAGGAGCATATTTATAGAAAAAGCTGTAAAACAAGGAGTAGACAGGACAGTCGCAACAAAAGTATTTGATCTGATAGAATTCTTTGCAGGATATGGATTCAATAAATCCCATGCAGTAGCCTATGCAACAATCGCATATCAGAATGCATACCTTAAAGCACATTACCAAAAAGAATATTTTACCTCCCTCCTGAATGCTTACATTGGTAATGAGGATAAAACAAGCGAAATAATATATGAGATAAAAAATAAAGGAATAGATTTACTTCCTCCTGATATAAATAAATCAGACGTCTATTACAACATAGAGGGTGATTCCATCAGGTTTGGCATGTTTGCTATTAAAGGCATCGGTGAAAAAGTTCTCGAAAAAATAATTGAAGAAAGAAAACTGTCAGGGGAATTCAAATCGCTTAGCGGTTTTCTGAAAAGAACCAGTCCATTTAAGGTAAACAAGAAAGTTGTAGAAAATCTTATAAAAGCAGGGTGTTTCGATTCCTTTGGCAGAGACAGGAAAGAACTTTTAGAAGAATATGGAGGGAACACGACAGAAGAAACCATTTCGCTTTTTGGGGGAGCCACACCTACAATCACAAGCAAACGCTCATCGCTAATAGATACCTTGAACTATGAAAAAGAAGCGTTTGGCTTTTATATTTCTGGCAATCCAATAAACACATATTTGCCCCTCTTAGAAGAACGGGAAATTCCCACTGTGTCTTCCCTTTTAAACAAGGAAACCGAAAGTAAAGTAATTGTTGCAGGCATTAAAGACAAAGTCAGGAAAAGTAAAACAAGAAATGGCAATTATATATATAAATTCAAAATGGAAGATGCCAACATAAAAATAGAAACCCTTGTCTTTCCTCACCACTACGAAAATTTTACACCTTATATAGATAAAGAAGGGGTGATTGTAATAGAAGGAATGATCAGAAAAGAAGAAAACAATATAATACTGTTTGCAGAAAAAGTGGTAAACTTCTTTACAGAAAAAGATATCAATAAAAAAGATGAATATAAATCATTACACCTCTATATAAAAGCGGAAGGTGAATTAACAAAAAAACTTGAGGAGTTAAAAAAGGAAATAAAACTACATAAAGGAGGCAATCCAGTCATTATACACCTCTTAAAAGATGAAAAGGACATAAAAATTGCACTTTCATCAAAATATTTCGCAAAAAATTCGAAACAATTCCAAAGAAAGATTGAAAAACTCTTCGGGAAAGGCACATTAAAAATTAAGGATTGGAGACAGTAAAAAACCAAAAAATATGCTATAATGGCGCTCTTTTAGAAAAAAAAGCGAAAAAATGTAGTAAAAAAGGCATTTCCCCTCTTGACAAGTAAAAAAAACTAGTTAAAATCAGGGTAAGATGCCCTAAGAAGGCAAATCCTTAAGGAAGGAGGGGAATATTTATGAACAAACCAGAACTTATTAGCTCAATTGCAACAAAAACTGGTCTTAAGAAAAAAGAAGCATCAATGATGCTTGATTCCTTTACAGACATTGTAACAAACTCTCTCAAAAAGGGAGACAAAGTTGCACTGATTGGATTCGGCACATTTGGAGCAAGAAAGAGATCAGCAAGAAATGGCGTAAACCCAAGAACAAGAAAGAAAATCAAAATTGCTGCAAAAACAGTACCTTTCTTTAAGCCTGGGAAAAAGCTAAAAGACGCAGTAGCAAAAAAGAAGTAAACAAACAAAAAAACAGGGAGTCTGCCTAATTGTTTAACATTCTTCCTGTTTTTTGTTTATTTTTCAAAAATTTATTGCATTTATCACAATTAAATTCTTAAAAATTATTTCAAATGTTATTTGCAGAACTTGATTTTTTTCAATTTACAAATAAAATTTTAAAAACCCGATTTAGGAGGGAGAAATGACAAAAGAAAAAATTCTTAAAGAAATTTATAATAAAAAGATTAATGCAATATGGCTTCAATTTGTAGATATTTTAGGATTTCCAAAACTTATAGAAATCAGCTCAAAAAAACTTGAAAAAGTAATAGACAACGGAATTGCCTTTGATGGATCATCAATTGAGGGATTTGTTAGAATAGAAGAATCCGATATGATGTTACATCCTGACCTCGATACATTCACTGTATTACCATGGACGTTAGACCAGCCAATAAAAATAGCGCGTTTAATTTGTGATGTATATGAGCATAACGGGAAACCATTCAGCGGCTCTCCACGTTATATGCTAAAAAAAGTAATAAAAGAAGCAAAAAAACTGGGCTTTTACATGAATAATGGCACTGAAGAAGAATTTTTCTTATTCAGGCTCATGGAAGATAAAAGCCCCTCAACAAAACTGGTAAGTGACGGGAGCTACTTTGAAATGCTTCCAGAAGACATTGGCGAAAAAACCCGCATAGAAATAGCCATTACCCTTGAAAAAATGGGGTTTGAAATAGAAGCCTCCCATCATGAAGTAGCTCCTTCGCAACATGAAATAGATTTTAAATACGCCGATGCTTTGATAACAGCAGATAGAGCAATCACATTTAAAATCGTTGCAAAAACCATTGCTCTGCAAAACGGACTATACGCAACATTTTTACCAAAACCTATCTTTGGAATAAGCGGATCGGGCATGCATACTCATATTTCTCTCTTCACAAAGAACGGTAAAAATATTTTTTATGACGCAGGTAAACAATTCGGCCTTTCCAGCACAGCATTATATTTCTTAGGAGGATTATTAAAGCATGCGAAAGCAATCACTGCAATAACAAATCCGATCGTAAATTCCTACAAGAGACTTGTCCCGGGATACGAAGCCCCTGTGTATATGTGCTGGGCTGAAAAGAATAGAAGTGCTTTAATTAGAGTGCCTTTGGGTGAATTTGAAGAAAAAAGAATCGAATATAGAAGTCCTGATCCCACAACAAACCCATATCTTGCCCTTGCAGTAATTCTAAAAGCAGGATTAGATGGCATAAAAAACAAAATAACACCCCCAAGACCTGCAAATAACATCAACATGTACGAACTCTCCGCTAAAGAAAAATCTGCTATGGGCATTGATATCCTGCCATCTACCCTGAAAGAAGCAGTTCAGGAATTAAAGAAAGACAAGGTAATACTATCTGCTCTTGGCGATCATATAGCCAGGAAATACATAGAAGCCAAAGAAAAAGAGTGGGATGAGTACCGAATATATGTAACCGATTGGGAAATTAAAAATTCGTTGCCCATTTATTAATTTTTGTATATCCCCGTCAAAAAATACTGGATTAAACCGCTATAACTAAGCATCTTTTATAAGAGGCTCCTTTTTGATATAATGAAATGATGAAATTAAAAAATAGAAGAGAAGAAATATTAAAAACCTTAGTATCAGAATACATTAAAACAGGGCAGCCAGTAGGATCAACAAAAATAGCTGAAAAGTTTCGTGCCCCTGTTTCTTCTGCCACTATAAGAAACGAAATGACAGAGCTTGAAGAGTTGGGATATATATATCAGCCTCATATTTCTGCAGGCAGAATCCCAACAAGCAAGGGGTATCGTTTTTTTATTGAAACTTTTTTAAAAGAAAAGAAAGAGAAAACCATAAAAAAAATAGAACTTTCCGTTTCTGTAAAAACAAAAGACCTTAATTTCGTATTAGAAAAAGTATCAAAATTTATGTCCCAAAGCACAAAAGAAATTGCCCTCGTGCTATCCCCTGAAACAGAAGACGAACACATTAAATATGTACATTTTTTTGCAATAAATAACCAAAATGTATACACTGTACTTGTAACTGATACCTATACTTCAGAAGCAGCCCCTATTGTCGAAACAAAAACATCTCAAAACGAATTAGCCGTAATAGAACATCTTATCAACGACAAGCTTTCTAACTTATCCCTCAAGCAAGCATCCCGTTTATTAAGGAAAACAAAATTCTTTTTAGAAGAATTCAGGCAAGAAAACATAATCATAAAAGCTTTCTACCAGTCCCTGGAAAAAGAAATAAGAAAAAATGCAACAAGAGAAATTTACATAAAAGGCATTGCCAACCTTCTTTCCGCAAGAATCACACTAGCAGAAAAAAAGGTAGAGTTTCTCCTGAAAATGCTTGAAGAAAAAAGATTAATAGAAGATATTATTGAGGATGTTCCATTAAAAGATAATCTTGGCTACCTCATCGGGAAAGAAAACAAGTTGCCCCAATTATGGGATTGCAGCCTTATTACAGTAAAATACACAATAAAAGAAATGGAGGGTATGCTTGCTTTGATCGGTCCTACCCGAATGGATTACATTAAAGGCATCTATGTGTTAGAACAAATAGCTGACAGTCTGGAAGAGTTTGCCAACAAAATCATGCCATAATGCACGTAGCAATATATACCTTAGGCTGTAAAACAAATCAGTACGAAACAGAGCTCATTAGAGAATCATTCGAAAGCTACGGCGATTCAGTTATTCCATTCCATAACAAGGCAGATTTATATATTATCAATTCCTGTGTAGTAACGGGCAAGGCAGAAGCAAAAACAAGAAAAGCGGTACGCCACGCAAAAAGAACAAATCCAAACGCAAAAATCATCATAGCAAGTTGCTTTGCAAGACTTCATCCCGACTTTAAAGAAAGCAATGTTTCCTTGTACGCAGGAGAACGCAAAAAGATAGCTGATTTCCACTACAACAATACTTACTCGTCAGTATCACTTCAAGAAGAATCAATAAAAAAATTTTCAGGACATACACGAGCCACAGTCAAGATAGAAGAAGGATGCAACAACTTCTGCACATACTGCATTGTACCGTTTGTAAGGGGCAGCAAGATAAAAAGCAAAACAAGAGAAGCCATATCAAAAGAAGTGCAGGAACTTTCAAAAGCAGGATATAAAGAAATTGTACTTTCTGGTACTGAAATCGGTAAATATGGAGAAGATACAGGAATATCTTTGGCTTCGCTTCTAAAAACGTTAAAAACGATTAATGGAATTGAAAGAGTAAGAATTAGCTCTATCTATCCTACAGCCATAACAGATGATCTTATAGAGGAATTAAGCCCGCCCGTAACGCCCCATCTTCATATTTCCCTTCAATCCGGAGATAACGAAATACTAAAAAGAATGAACAGAAATTACACGACTGAAGAATGCCTAAACATTATAGAGAAGCTAAGAAAAAAAGATCCAGACTTTTCTATCACTACCGACATTATCGTGGGCTTCCCAGGAGAAACAGACAATGCATTTTTAAATTCAGTATCAATTGTAGGAAAAGCACATTTTTCCAAAGTACATATATTCAGATACTCAAAAAGACCTTTTACCCCTGCTTATTTTATGAAAGAAACTGTCTCAGAATCACTAAAAAAAACGCACGCAGAAAAACTTCTACACGCGGTAGATATAGAAAGAATCGCATTTAAAAATAGATTTTTAAACAAAACGGTCGAAGTGCTTGTCGAAAAAAAAGATGGAATGTATTACACTGGATTTACTCCTTTCTATCTTAAAACAAAATTCACAGGTACAAATATAGCATTAGGAAGTATTGTCCCCGTTTTAATTGAGAAAGTAGATGCCGATTACCTCTATGGAAGAATCTTATAAATATTAAGTATTTTCCATTCTCCTTTTTAGTATTTTCTTCGATATTTTTGCAACTCTTTTGGAATTCAGTATAAAATTATCACCAATAAAAATAAAATATTCACCTGGCACTCTTATAAAACATATACATTGTTCCACCTATAATTTTAATAATTCTTATATTTAATCAACAATAAATATTGACATAATTAATCCATTCATTACAATAACGGCATGGTTAAAAAAGAACAGCTTACTAACTCCAGATATCAACTATTACTTTATACACTGGGACACTTCGCTGTAGATTGGTACTCGGGGATGTTAAAGCCACTGCTTCCCTTAATAATGATGCAATTTGCGCTTTCTCAAGGCAAAACTGCAATGATCCCGTCAATCCTTGGTGTTATTGTTGCATTCACGCAGCCTTTAGGCGGATTGCTTGGAGTACATTTTAAAGAAAAGCGAATATTAATAATAAGCATCCTTCTTGCATCAATATTTACGCCGTTCATAGGAATCGCGAAAACCGTTCCGATGCTCTTTATATTCCTGGCTATAGGAAAGATTGGAAATTCATTTTTTCATCCTAATGGAGCTTCTTTAGTGGGAAAAATTGCTTTCAAATATAATCACACAGCAATGTCGCTGTTTTCCATAGGTGGAGCATTGGGATCAGCAGCTGCGCCCATAATGACAATATGGTACGTTAAAAAATATGGGATTTATTCAATGCCAGCCCTTGCCAGCTTTGGCATAATTGTTGCCCTTATCGCATTTCTGTTTATCAAAACAATTAAAGAAAGCCCGATCAATATCCCTCAGGCAAAAGACCTTGGGCTGAGAAAGTCTCTATCAGTTCCAGGAGTAAAAAATCTTGTACTATCAATAACACTGCGAACCATTACCATCATGGGCATCTCAACGATGATACCATTATACTTAAAACATCTTGGATATGATATCATATGGGGAAGTTATTTTCTTACATCAGCCTCACTTTGCGGCATATTTGGTAATTACATAGGAGCAGTAGTTGCAGATAGAACTAGCCCCAAGGCAATAAATATATTCTCATCAGCTATTGCCCCAATATTTGGCGTAATGATGCTTTTAACAAACAACATCTATACAATGCTCATACTGCACGCAACTATGACATTTTTCCTGTTCTTCACAATGGGAACAAATGTATCTTATATGCAGGAACTTCTTCCTAATCGACGAAGTATAGCTGCCAGTTTAAGTATGGGCATATCATGGGGCAGTGCAAGCATAATTCTTATAGGACTAAGCTACCTGATTGACATTATAGGATTGCACACAGCAATGTTCATTGCCTTAGCTTCCTTGCCTATTGCTCTCGTAGTATCTTTAAAATTGGTAGATACACACGAAAAAAAAGTTATTTGCTAACGAATATTCCTTCCTTTTTGTACTTTGCAATTAATTTCCCTTTTCTAAATACGAGTCTGCCGGGCCTCGTTCTCAGTGCCTCTGATTCGTTCTTTGCGAATATAACATTAAAATCAGCTGTATTCCCGACTTTTATCCCATAATCATCAAACCTCATGATCTTTGCTGAGTTAAACGTTATCATATCATAAATAATTTTTGCACTACTGGTAGAATTATACTGAGCC
>JAUXIC010000015.1 GCA_030621215.1 Caldisericota bacterium | reverse complement strand
GATTCTTCTTCCTCTGATTTTACTCACAATGAATTTAAAACCGTCAAAATCCACTTCTTCTCCAGGATGAGGCAGCCTCCCCAATCTTTCTAATATAATACCGCCAATTGTATCTGCCTCCTGGCTGGGTAAATTTTTTCCAAAAACCTCGTTAAATTCGTCAATGCTCATTGTGCCCGATGCAAGGTAGGCGTTTTCCCCAATTTTTTGAAAAATTTCTTCGTCTTTTTCATGTTCATCCTGGCTCTCCCCTACAATTTCCTCCAGCAAATCTTCCATTGTAACAAGCCCGGAAACACCACCGTATTCATCAAATACAAGAGCCATCTGTATTTTTTTATTTTGCATCTCTCTAAAAAGCTTGTCTACACGCTTTGTCTCAGGCACAAAATACGCATCCCTTACTATATTTTTAAGGTCAATTACAGAAGTTCCGCTTGCAAACAGCTTAAAAAGATCCTTCACATACAAAACGCCTATAATGTCATCCATTTTCTCTGTATATACAGGAATTCTCGAATGATTACTTTGTACGACCACGTCTAATATCTGTTTCATATCAGCGTCCAAAGGGAGAGCTATCATATCAACCCTTGGTGTCATTACCTCTCTTACATAAGTATCGCCAAACTCAAAAATACTAAAGATCATCTCCTCTTCGTTTTTTTCAATTATTCCTTCTTCCTTGCTGAGATGTAACATATCAAGAACTTCAGTGTGATCAACAAATATTCTTTGTCCTTCCTGCCTTACGCCAAAGAGCGTAAGAAACCCTTTTGAAACTGCAGATATAAACCATGCAAAAGGAAAAAAAAGATACCAGAACAACAAAAAGGGAGAATAAAATGTCATAGCTACTTTTTCAGGATGATAAGAGGCAATGCTCTTTGGAATCATTTCGCCAAATAGCACAATAATAACTGTCATCCCCACAGTGGTGATAACAATTGCTGAAGATTGAGGAAGTTCCCTTGCTGCAGCAAAAGAAACACTCAAATAAGCAGCTAAAACCGAAGCAAAGATATTTATAAAGTTATTCCCGAGTACAACGGGCCCTATAAACCTTTCTGGCTTTTTTTTCAATTCCAAAATCTTTTTAGCGACAACGGAGCCGCGTAAAGCCATAGATTCAAGCTTGATTCTTGACGCAGCCAGCAGTGCAGCCTCCATTCCAGAAAAAAATGCAGAGAAGACCACCAATAAGATTAATGCCGAAAAATAATAAATCCAACCCGATAATTCCATTAATGCCCAGCCTCCTTTATAAAATTCCACCGTGAGATATTCCTGAATATTTCTTCTTCTTTCTGTTCCATAATCAATTGATCTTCTTTTCTAATATGATCATAGCCCAGCAAATGCAAAAAACCATGGATCAAAAGAAATGTAATATAATCAACAAAATTATTACCATATTTATCTGCCTCTTCTGAAGCAACAACCGGGCAAATTACAATATCGCCAATAATCCTCTCACCTGCTACAACATCCAGAAACGGAAAAGAAATAACATTTGTCGCTCTGTCTTTTTTCCTGAACCGTTTGTTTATATTTCTTATCCGCTTTTCTCCCACAAACGATATGCTAACAATACCGTCTTTACAGTTTGCAAGCTCACCAATACGCGTGACCAGTGGCTCCAGCTTTTTCATATCTATAATATACTTTCGAGTGTAATTAATCATTTCCACTTTCATCGATCTCTGGATAACTCTCTCTTGTATGAAATAAAGAAAGCAACGTTCTCACAAACGAATCTTTTATTTCTGCCAAATCTTTAAACGTAATGTCCGATTCACTCAACTGACCATCACTAACTCTACTTTTTATGATAGAATTTACCATTTCTTCAATTTTGTTAAAATCAGGATTCGAAACAGTATGCGTAAGTGCTTCCACAGCGTCTGCCAGCATAACAATAGCTGTTTCCTTGTTATGCGGTAAAGGCCCCGGATAACGAAAATCGCTCTTTCGCACTACGCCATTACTCTCTTTAGATTTATGATAAAAATAAGATACAACTGTGGTTCCATGATGTGTTGCGATAAAATCGATTATTTCCTGTGGTAAACGGGATTTTTTAGCCAGATGAATACCGTCCTTAGTATGATTAATGATAACAGTTTTGCTAAGATTGGGAGAAAGTTCATCATGTATATTCGGGATCGCTTGCTGGTTTTCTGTAAAAAAATAAGGGTGAAACATCTTTCCGATATCATGATAGTACGCACCTACTCTTGCAAGCAACGCATTTGCACCAATTTTTTCGGCAGCAGAAGAAGCAAGATTAGAAACAATCATACTGTGCTGATAAGTGCCCGGAGCTTTAGAAAACAACTCTCTTAGTAAAGGAGCTCCTGTATCTCCTAACTCTAACAACCTGAGTACAGTTGCCTCATTGAACAGATGGTCCATAACAAAAACCATTCCCAATGCAACAATAGAGCCTCCTAAAAAGTTTATAAAACCAAAAGCCACATTTAATCCAATTTGCTTAAAAACAAGTTTGGAAGCCAGACCTATAAATAAAGCAATGAAGGACATAGACAGGCCTCCAACAATGCCCGCATAAAGAAATGTAATCGTTTTTGCCATTTTACGAAGCAAAAACATAGAGATTATGGACGAAACAATAACAGCGAACATGACAGGAGATCTTAAATCTAAAGGAAATGAAAGTAAAAAAGAGAAAGCAACGGTAACAGTTAAGGCAGTAGGGAAATCAAAGAAAGCAAAAATAAGCATAGCAAGCAAAGGAATAGGAATAAGGTACAGAGAAACATTTTCTAAGAAAATCGATACGATATAAACAATACTAACAATAATTGCAAATTCTGCAGTTTTCTTCACAATATTATCAGGATTAACAGCAGCAGATCTTTTAATCGCGATAAAAGAAAGAAGTAAAAAAATACAGGTAAAAACAAAAATACTAAGCACTACTTTCCAATTATCCGTCGTACGAATCACTCCAAGGGCCTTTAATGTTTTTACTTTATCCGCCGTAATTACCTCTCCTTCTCTCACTACCACATCTCCCTTTAAAATAGTAACAACGACAGGAGACACTGCATTCTTTACTTTTTCAATTTCTCTTTCGGTAGCTTCCTTATCATATATCAAATTAGGCTGAATAGTGCGGTGCAATACATGGATCAGGATCTCTTTCTCCTCTTCCATGAGATCTAGCCCGGCAATTGCTTCTAATCCGATCTTGGTAGCCTGAGAAATTTTATCGCTTCTTACTCCAGACAACATCAGTTTGTACACGATGTCTTCCAGAGCTTTATGTAACTTCTCTATCCTTCCAATTGGCTCATGCAGAAAAAAATCAGCAATCTGGGTATTGTTTGCTACGAGCTCAAGTAATTTTTCTCTTTTCAATACCTCATCATCATTCCCCGATAAAATTGATGTCAAAGAATCAAAAAAATCTTCTACACCAGTAAAAACCTCATCCTCGTTACTTCTATTAAGAAGATACACCGGAGAAACGGATTCTACCATCTTTCCCCGCAACTCTTCAGTTTTAGCAACATCAATGTACGATACGTCTCTATTAGCTATAATTTCATGAGAGCTTACATCGCCTTCCTTAAGATTAAGATTTGCCGGAAAATAGGAATAGAACATCGGCACAATAATGACAATGGCAAGAAAGATTACCAGGATGATAGGAATCATGTTGCTCTTAAAATACAAGATGGCATTACGGATAACATTTTTCTCAGTAAAAATATTATAAGAAAAACGGCTATTTCTTGTCATGTCCTATCCTTTCGTATGCATCGATAATTCTCTGTACAAGCTTGTGCCGTACGACATCTTCACTTGTAAGATAGTTGAAACTAACGCCTTCCATCTCTTTCAATATTCTTTTTATTTTATGTAAACCAGATTCGCCCTGCACAGAATCAAGATCGCTTTGAGTTACATCTCCTGTTATGACCATCTTAGATCCAGATCCCAGCCTTGTAAGAAACATCTTCATTTGCGATGGTGTCGTATTCTGAGCTTCATCTAAAATAACAAAAGCATTATTTAACGTTCTTCCACGCATATAAGCAAGTGGTGCAATCTCTATGGTTTTATTCTCAATAAACTGGTACACTTTTTCCTGCCCCAATAAATCATACAATGCATCATATATTGGCCTAAAGTAAGGATCTACTTTTTGTTGTATATCTCCCGGGAGAAAACCTAATTTCTCTCCTGCCTCAATGACAGGACGGGTCAGAATAATGCGCATTACACTACCAGTCAAAAGATATTTTACGGCAACAGCCACAGAAAGATACGTCTTTCCCGTTCCGGCAGGGCCAATAACAAATGTAATGTCATTTTTTTCTATTGCCTGTATAAAATTTCTCTGGCCAAAGGTTTTAGGAATAACATTTCTCCCCTTAACGTCCGTAATAATAACAGTTTCAGGAAGATTTTGAAGAAAGTTTTTACCTTTAGAATGCTGTATTGCATAGATAATTTCATCCACTGAAAAGCTGTAATGTTTTTTTATCATATTCTCGATATGCTGAAGAACTTTTTTGGCAATACGGACATTCCTTTCTTCTCCTACAAGATGTATCATTTCGTCTCGCAAAATAATATTAACATCAAGCTCATTCTCAATTGCCTTGACGTTTTCATCCAATACGCCAAAAATCATGAAAGCATCTTTTTTATTTCTTATATCTATTACATCCTCTATTGTATTTTTAACTTTTTCTTTCATCGTCTATTATGATACTATATTATTCATCTTTTTCAAATTTTATCACCTTTTCAAAACATTCCTTAAAAATTTTATTTATACTTGAATGTGGTTACCAGTTATTCTTTGCTTTCAATAAATCTTTTTAATTCATCCCTAAAGACAGAATAAAGGTCCTCCTCTTTCACAATCCTCACTGCTTTACCGTTTCTAAATATTACTCCGCTTTTCCTCCCGCCGGCAAGGCCAATATCGGCATCAGCTGCCTCTCCAGGGCCATTTACCACACATCCCATAATCGCAACCTTTACAGGAATATCAACCCATTTGAAGTCCTCTTTTACCCGCTCCACGATTTCAAAAAGATTAATTTCACACCGCCCGCAGGTTGGGCAGGATACAATTTCCAACCCTCCCCCTCTTAAATGAAGATCCCGGAGTAAAGTTAGTCCCGCTTTTACTTCTTCAATTGGATCTGCTGTGATAGAATACCTGATCGTATCGCCAATACCCTCCATTAAAAGATGTCCTATTCCCGCACTGCTCTTCACCAGCGATTCTTCCTTTGGCCCAGCCTCTGTTATGCCAATATGTAAAGGATATTGAATAAGTTTTGCAATTTTTTCATTTGCCCTGACCGTTAATGTTATATCAGACGTTTTGATGGACACTACAATATTGCCAAAATTAACGCTTTCAAGCAGGTTTATTTCGTCCAGGGCGCTCTTTACAAGTGCCTCAACGGGATTACCGGGCCTTTCTTTAAATGAACCAAGATTTGTGCCAACGCGGATAGGAATATCACGTTCTTTTGCAGCGAGTGCAATTCTTTTAATCCACTCTTCATCCTGAATATTGGAAGGATTCAAGCGTAATTTATCCGCTCCCTGTTTAATTGATTCCATCGCAATTAATGGGTCAAAATGAACATCAGCGATAAGTGGAATATGTATTTTACTCTTAATCTTTGGAAGCGCTTCGGCAGATTCAATATCCGGCACTGCCACGCGTATGAGATCGCAACCTGCTTCTTCCAGATACAATATCTGATTAACCGTTGACTCAATATCCCTTGTGTCCGTTTTAGTCATAGACTGAACAAGAATGGGGCTGCCCCCACCAATTGTCTTGTTCCCTATATTGACAGGAATCGATCTCATCTGCTTATTATGCGTATAATATCGTTAATGCTGACTAAAAACATGATGCCTAAAATGATTATAAATCCTGTACCCTGGACAGAAAGCTGTTTTTCGGGCGGAACAGGTTTGTGCGTCACTGCTTCCCATAGTATGAGAATAATCCAGCTTCCATCAAGAGCAGGTATCGGAAGAAGATTCGTAAAACCTATTGCAATACTGATAAACGCAGAAAACCAGAGTAAATTTGCAAAACCGCCACTCGCAGCCTGACCTGTCATTGCAGCAATACCAATCGGGCCAACAACAGATGAAATTCCTTTCCTGGTAAAAAGCAGCGGAATAGAAATAATCATCTGATAAATTAGTTTCCCAGTCCAGACAACGCCTTCCCAGAAAGCTCTGAACAGAGAGTATCTTTCGCTTGAGGAATAAACTCCAATGACCCATACATCTGAAATAGAATCTTTTTTAGGTATTACAGTCAATGGAACCTTCTCGTCTTTTCGTTCAACTACAACCTGTAATGCCCTTCCGTCGCTCGCATGGATAATATCTGTCATTTCTTCCCAGGAGTCAATATACTCCCCGTCTATTTCGATAATTTTATCTCCCTGTTGTATGCCTGCCGTATATGCAGGGCCTTCCAGTATTACAGAAGAAACTGTTGTAGTGCGGATAAACGGATTACCAAAAGAAGCAAAAACAACGGTAAGTATGATAATCGCCAAAATAAAATTCATTCCAGGCCCCATAAAAACCGAAATAAACCTTTGCCACAACGTTTTTGTATAGAACCCGTCAGGGGCATCAAGATTATCATCCATTCCCCGAAACTTTGCATAGCCTAAAATAGGAATAACCCCTATTTTATAAAGGGTACCACCCATTTTTTTCTTCAGAATTGCCGGACCGAATCCAATACTAAATTCCTCAACAGTAATACCGGATTTTTTAGCAGCAAAAAAATGCCCGAATTCATGAACAAGAGCAATTATACTAATTATAATTATGCCATATACAATTTGTAAAGCTAAATTCATTTCACTCTCCTTTTAATCATCTCTTCGCATAACAGTATACCTTCATTATAGACTTCTGCAATATCAGACACTGAGTCAACCTTTTTATAGTCAAATTGGCTTAAAGCTTTCTCTAAAAGATGTGGTATATCAGAAAAACTTATCATTTCCTCAAGAAAAGCATCAACTAAAACTTTATCTATCGCAACAAGAAGAGGCAAAAAATTACCGCCACGCTTCCCATACTCCAATGCAGTTAAAAATCCTGGAAATTTATTATCATTTAACGGATAAAATGTAAGTTTTCCTACTTTTTCAAAATCTAATCTAGATTCAGAAAAAGAATTTTTAGCTCTTTCAGGATAGGTAATTGCGTACTGTAAAGGGAAATACATAAGAGGAGTACTCATAAGTGCTTTTATATTTCCATCTATAAATTCTATCATTGAATGAATTACACTCTCTCTATGCACAATTACTTCAATTTTTTCATAATTTATGCCAAAGAAGAAATGAGATTCTATCACTTCAAATGCTTTATTAATAAGCGTTGCAGAATCTATTGTGATTTTTTTGCCCATTCGCCAGTTGGGATGGCAAAGCGCATCAAACGGCGTAATCTTATCAAATGTAGCAATATCCCGTTCCCAAAAGGGTCCGCCAGAGGCTGTAATTATAAATCTCTTCACTGCGTCCTTTTTTTCCCCGATAAGGCATTGAAATAAAGCAGATAACTCACTATCAATAGGAATAATATATTTTTGTTTGTCTTTGGAAAAGATTATTTCCCCTCCAGCAATAATCGACTCTTTATTAGCAATTCCCACATATTTTTCATGACTCAGCAGAAGATCTATTGATTTAAGGGCAGTTATATCAGAAGAAAGAAATAAAGTAAGATCGGCAACCGCATCTAATACTACTTTTTCCAAATCTTTTTCGACATCAAAAATATATTTGCCTGGAAATTCTTTTTTAACGATCTCAAAATAATTTTTTTTCATTCCTATATACTGGGGATCAAAATCCTTTGTCTGGTTCAATATCACATCAGTATTTTGAAAACCGGTTATTCCCACAACCTTATAGTAATTACCAAGCTTTTTTATTACTTCCAGGGATTCTCTTCCCAAAGAACCCGTTGAACCAACTATAAAGATACTTTTCATTTTAATGCACCGTATTTCCGTACTCTTTTTGAAAACTCCTGCAAGATTTGCAGAAATTCTCTCTCAGTGAAATCGGGCCACAGCGTATCAGTAAAAAACAGCTCAGAATATGCAGACTGGTACAAAAGAAAATTGCTTAACCTCTTTTCTCCTCCCGTCCTTATGATAAGATCTGGATCAGGCTGGTCTTTAGTATATAAAAACTGTTTAAACACTTCTTCTGTAATTTCATGCGTCTTGCCCAGCAGAAGCAATTTTTCTACTGCCTGGATAATTTCTCTTCTGCCACCATAGTTAAGAGCGATACTTAACACCATTCTGGTGTTGTTTTTCGTCGTTTTAACTGCAAACTGTATCATTTTTTTAACAAACTGAGGAAAAGGATCTATATCTCCTATAAAATTAATTTTCACGCCATTTTCGTGCAATTCAGGCATATAAGTGTTTATAGAATCCACAAACAGATGGAACAAAAAATTCACCTCTTTTGCCTCTCGCTTCCAGTTTTCAGTAGAAAACGCAAAAAGAGTAAGGAATTTTATTCCCTGTTTTGCTGATATTCTAGTGATAATCTGAACTGGCTTTATGCCGTTCCTATGCCCCTCTGTTCGATCAAGCCCTCTCTCTTTGGCCCAACGGCCGTTCCCGTCCATAATAATTGCCACATGGATGGGAACGAGACTTTCATTGCTCATCAAACTTCGAGAATTTCCTCTTCTTTCCTCATTAAATGTTCATTTATAATTTTAATATATTTATCTGTGACTTCCTGTATTTTTTCCTGCATTCTATATCGGTCATCTTCTGATATTTCCTTATTTTTTTCCCAATCCTTAACCTTATCAATGGCTCGCCTTCTAATGCTTCTAATTTCTTCTCTAAAACTTTCTGTCATTTTTTTTATCTGATTCACAATTTTTTTGCGCTCTTCTTCATCTAATTTGGGAAAAGGGAGAGTAATTACCGCGCCGTCATTGCGGGGCATAACACCAAGATTTGCCCTAAGAATCCCTCTTTCGACCTCACTCAAAAGCGATTTATCCCACGGCTCGACAGCAAGAACTCTTGATTTAGGATTTGAAATTGATGCAACCTGCTTAAGCGGAACAGTTGTTCCATATGCCTGAACGCGTACAGGATCAAGCAACTCAGGCGTAACCCGTGTCGCACGAACATGCGAAAACTCTCTCTCCATGGCGTCTATTGCTATCTTCATTTCATTTTCCACTTCCTGGTAAATCTTTTTTTCTAATTCCATTTTATCCCTCCTTTATATGCGTTCCCACACCGCCTTTTAGTACAGCTTTCACTAAATTGCCTTCTGTTTTTACATTAAACAAAACTATAGGCATTTTAAATTCCCTGCAGAGAGATACGGCAGTTGAATCTATCGCTTTTAAATTTTTTACAAGAAATTCAGTATAAGATATAGAAGTATACTTATGGGCATTATCGATCTTTGCTGGATCCGCAGAATAAATCGCATCAACTTTAGTAGCCTTAAATATGGCATCTGCCGCTATTTCTATTGCACGCAATGCTGCAGTGGTGTCTGTGGTAAAAAAGGGAAGACCTGTACCTCCCGCAAATATAATAATTCTCCCTTTTTCAAAATGCGCTAATGCTTTTGCAAGAATATATGGCTCCGCAACTTGTGTAAGGCTTAATGACGACATAACTCTCGCATCAGTTCCTTTTTTTAAAAATGCATTTTGAAGTGCAAGAGCATTGATAACAGTGGCAAGCATGCCCATATAATCAGCAGTGGTTCTATCTATATGAAGTTCATTACTTTCTGATCCCCTAAAGATATTGCCCCCGCCTATTACAATACCAACTTCTACACCTTCTGCCTTTATAGTATTTACCTGGTTAACAATATCCTCTAATACCTTAACATCGATACCAAATGCCTTTTCCCCGAGAAGGGCCTCTCCACTAAGTTTTAAAAGAATCCTTTTATAATGTGCCAATTATACCTCCCCTATTTTAAAGCGAATAAACCTCCCAACTAAAATATTTTCCCCAAACTTAGCTATGTATTCCTTAATAAGATCGGCTATAATAATCTTTTCATCTCTTACATACGGGAGCTCAAGAAGACAGTGTTCTTTGTAAAATGATTCGACCTTGCCCTCTATTATTTTTTCAATAACGTTGTCTGGTTTTTTATCGCCTTCGAACTGCTTTTTATAAATCTCTCTTTCCTTTTCAATTAATTCTGCAGGCACTTCGTCTCTTGAAACGTAATCAGGATTGGTCGCTGCAATCTGTAACGCAACCTCGTCAGCAAGCTTTTTAAACTCGTCAGTTCTTGCAACAAAATCTGTCTCACAGTTTAATTCAACCAACACCCCAAGTTGAGCACCTGGATGTATATATGCCATTATAATACCTTGATTTGCCACTCTTCCAGCCTTTTTAACAGCTTTTGCAATACCTTTTTCCCTTAAAATTTCAATAGCCTTTTCAATATCACTGTTCGCTTCTGCAAGCGCTTTTTTGCAATCAATAACACCGGCACTTGTCTTCGCGCGTAACTCTTTAATAAGATCTAAACTCATTTTGACACCTCTTCATCAGTTTCTTCATCAGTTTCTTCTTTAATCTTTTCCGTTGTGTTTAGCTTTTCTTCGCTATCTTCGACTTCTTCCTGCTTTTCTGCTTCTTCACCACCTATTCCTTCCTTTCCCTCGATGACTGCATTTGCAATAACCGATGAAAATAATCTAAGAGATCTAATTGCATCATCATTTCCGGGAAGAGAGTAATCCATTTCTTCAGGATCTGAATTAGAATCCACAATACCGATCACTGGAATATGTAATCTCCTCGCCTCCAATATTGCACTACGCTCTTTATGCGTATCTGTCACGAAGACCGCAGCAGGAATAGAAGTTATGTTCTTCACTCCATCAAAAAGTTTACGCAACTTCATAAATTCTCTTTCAACTTTTACACGCTCTTTAATGGGTACAGAGTCAAGATATCCTTCTCCAACCAATTTTTCAAGTTCATTTAACCTGTTAATGCGGGTCTTAATAGTAGAAAAATTCGTGAGCAAACCTCCTACCCACCGCTGGTTCACATACATCATGCCACATCTTTCTGCTTCCTCTTTTACAATGTCCTGGGCTGCTTTTTTTGTACCTACAAAAATTATAGTTTTTCCATCTTTTGCAAGACCAGAAATAAAATTATACGCCTCGGTTACTTTCTTGATGGTAACTCTTAGATCAAAAATGTGAATTCCATTTCTCTCTGTGTAGATGTACTCTTTCATTTTTGGATTCCACCGCTTTGTCTGATGTCCAAAATGCACGCCAGCTTCAAGCAGTTCCTTCATCGTCATAATTGCCATTGCTACTACCTCCTGTTTGTTTTTCCTCCCCTCTTTCTTCTTCTCAGAAACACATCCGTGCACAATCTGAGAATCCAAAGGGTGCGAATTTATATACTATATTAAAAGAGAAACAGAAAAAATCAAGTCTTTAAGTTAAAAATTATTTTGCTAGCCGTGTTTCCATTATGTAAATCCATTACAATGCCTTATTTAATATACTCTTTATATTGCCCGAAAAATAATAAGAATTTTTTCCAAATTTTCTAATCTTTTTTGCAGGTATCCCTGTTTCCCTTGAAAGTATCTCTATAATTCTTGGGCCACAAAACCCCATTTGGCAACGTCCAAACCCCGCAGATGTTCGAAACTTAACACCCTGCACAGTTGTTGCTCCCCTATGAATTGCTTCAACTATTTCACCCTCGGTCACTTGCTCGCACCGGCATATGACATGCCCAAACTGAGGATTTTTCATAATAAGTGCTTTCCTTTCTTTGTCTGAAAGATCTCTAAATCTCGGTATATTTTTACGCAATGGATTAAAATCCTTATTCCCACGTAGTTTAAACCCCAAATCCTTTATTAATTCCACTGCTTCGCATGCGATTGCATATGAAGCAGTAAAACCAGGAGATTTTATGCCTGCCAAATTAATGAATCCGTAAGCTTTATTCGGATAATTTTCTATAATAAAATCCTCAGTAGAAGGTTGCGCCCTTACCCCGGCAAAGTACGTGACAATATCGTGAAGCCTAAGAGAAGGAACCATTCGCTTTGCCCCTGCAAACACTTCCATAAGTCCTTTTTCTGTAGTAGAGGTATCTTCCTTATCAGCAATCAATTCCGAATTTGGGCCTATTATAATTTTCCCAAACACATCATATGTAATAAGTATCCCCTTTGTTTTTCCAAGTGGAACAGGAAAAACTGTTCTTGACACAAGCTTTCCTACCGCATCATCGAAAACAAAATATTCTCCCTTTTTTGGATATATATAAAAATAGTCAATACCTGCGGTTTTTGATATTTCATCTGAATATAAACCCGCCGCATTTATAACAATATCTGCATCAATAAAATTTCCATTACTGACAACGCCTTTCGCTTTTTTGTTTTCCACTACTACTTTTTCTACGCTGCTGCCAAAAATAAATTTAACTCTATTTTTCATAGCATTCTCGTAGAGAGCTACAGTATATCCAAAAGGGCTTACAATCCCTGCGGTAGGAGCATATAAAGCAGATTTAACAGCTGGATTAAGATTTGGCTCAAGTTTTAATGTTTCCCCTCTGGAAAGAATTTTTAATCCCTTTACTCCATTTCTCTTTCCCTGCCTGACTAAATCCTGAAGCTTTCTTTCTTCCCTGCTATTTAATGCGACAACAAGTGAGCCATTTCTTTCAAAATGAAAATCCAGCTCGTTTTTCAGGTCATTAAAAAAAGTATTGCCTCTTACGCACAACCCTGCTTTTACGCTCCCCGGATGATCATCATAACCTGCATGTATAATAGCAGAATTTGCTCTTGATGTACCTCCGGGAACATCTAATCCCTTTTCGAGCACATGAATACCCAAATCATATTTAGACAGCTCTCTTGCAACTGCGCAACCAATAACTCCTGCGCCTATAATTATAACTTTTTTCATCTTTTCCATTTATTTACCACATATTTTACCGGTTTCTTTCAATATTGCAATTTGCGTTTTAAAAACAGGATGGTATAATTTTTTAAAAGGACAAGCGTGAGGAAAAAATGAACATAATATTTTTTGACGGAGTAAGAGAAATTGGTGGGAATAAAATTATTATTGAAAAAGACGGCACAGCTATACTCTTTGATTTTGGAAAAAGATTTTCAATCAACAGCACTTACTTCAATGATTCTTTCATTGGCAGAAACCGAAAAGAAGTACATGATCGTGTCGCAACAAAAGAACTTCCGCCATTAAGAAACTTCTATAAAGAATGGCCTGGAACACAAAAAAGCTCAATTGATATCGACATAAAAGCAGCATTTTTTTCACACGCCCACCTTGACCACATTGGGCTCATTGATCTTATAGATGATGCGGTAGAAAAGTACATGAGCGATTACTCTAAAGAAGTTCTTAGTTTCTTTGAGAAAAAGGGAATAATAAAAAATAATATTTCAAACATAAAGATAGCGGATAAACCCGTCAAAGTTGGACCGTTCACAGTGCATCCTATACCCATTGACCATGATATCCCCGGGGCTCTGGCCTTCCAGATAGAGACCCCGAAAGGAAATATATTTTACACTGGTGATTTTTATTTCCACGGAAGAACAAATGAAAAATCATGTAATTTTGTTAAATATGCAAAAAACAACAACCCCTATATATTAATTACAGAAGGAACACGTTTTGGATGGGGCTTTGTTACAAGCCTCACAGAAGAACAGCTAAAGCAGCAGACAATTAGTGTGCTTGAGCAATGCAACGGAATTCTCTTTGCAAATCCATACGAACCCCACATAAGCAGAATACAAACATTTTTTGAAATCGCAAATGAGAAAAACAAAAAATTTGTAATAACCCCACCTTATGCCTTTATCTTAAACCGCTACTCTGATATAGGAGATAAATTTGCAAAAGACATTCTTTCATCTCCCAACACGTTGATTTATAGGTCTGAAGAAATGCCTGATACCTGGGAAAGTAAACCGGATGGAACATTTGTTGATGCGGCATATGTATATAAAAACCAGAAAAATATTGTAATGCTACTTGACTTTATGAGTATACCGGAGCTTATAGATATAAAACCTGAAAAAGGTGCGCTATACATTCATTCGGGCGGAGAACCATTGCCAAGCATTGATGCAGAAAATGCAAAAATTCTTCAGAACTGGCTAAAAATGTTCAATATACCATATTTTAATATTCACTCGCCAGGGCATGCAGCACAACCAGATCTACTGCGCATGGCTAAGGAAATTAACCCTGAAATTCTGCTTCCCATTCACACGCAGATTCCTGAAAGATTTGAAATTGCATCCGACAATGTCAAAATACTTGAAAAAGGAGTTATATATAATTTTTAAAAAAGGAGGAAGCAATGAAAAAAGAAAAAGGGAAAAACAGTAAAGCAGAAGAGCAAAAAAAGAGAAACGAAGAAGAAGTCCAGAAGGAAAAATTACCGTTAAAATCCCCCATTCCCCCTGAGGAAGAAAAAAAATCTGAAGAGTATCGCTATTTGCTATTTTTTACCTATGGCAAAAATACTGCTATCAATCGGGATGACATGTTCGACCTTATCGACCAGCTGAACAAAATCCCAACACCACCAGAAAAAACCCGTATCGATATGATAATACTCTCGTCAGGAGGTTATCCACATCCAGCATACCAAATGGTAAATGTAATACGGTCCAGATGTAAAAAACTTAAAGCAGTTATCCCGCTGTATGCAAAAAGTGCTGCCACACTAATGGCTCTTGGAGCTGATGAAATCGTTATGGGTCCTCAATCAGAGCTTGGCCCGCTGGACATGCAGATGGAGCACCCTTTAATAGAAAACCTTAACATATCAGCCATTGAAGGATATTATCCCTTCCTGCACTTATACGAGAAAATGTCTTCGGATTTCTTTCCAATCGCATTAAGGCTTGCAACGCAAATCATAGCAACAACTGGAATAAAAAGAGAAGATGCTGTTGATATTGCGATAAACACAACAACAAACTATATCACGCCAATTGTTTCCCAGATTAATCCAACCATCGTAAATATGTGCTACCGGGCCCTCGCTACAGGAGAATCGTACGCGTACAGTTTTCTCTACAAATATATGTTCAAAGACAAACCTGAGCAAGAACGCATAATGCTTTCAAAAACAACTGCACATGCATTAGTATGGAGATTTCAGAATCATGGACAGGTAATCACACGAGACGATGCAAAACTTCTTAATCTTTACATATCTTACGGGGAAAATTATGATATTTTTGATATGATGTATGTCATAACAAAAGAAATGTTAAACATTCTTTCGACAAGTCCAACCGATAAAGCAATAAGAATAATCTCCACTGAACAACTCAAACGATTGCTCAATATAGATACTTATCTCGGCTATATCACATTTCTTTCATACAAGGCTTATTCGCTCGTTCCTTCTCTAAAAGAATCACTTAAAAACGTTACAGATTCTAAAAAGATTTCACTTGCCTTACGGCAAGCATTAAGCCAATCCGTAACTACCCTTCCTCCCAGTATGTCTGAAATAGAAAAAAATGATATTGCGCAAGTTTCTCTGGAACTTTTAGAAAACATTTTCATAAAAAACTTTAAAGAAGAAAATGCTTTATATAGAGTCATCTATAATCGCATAATCAGAGAAAAAACATTTTCTAAAAAAGTAGCAGAAATAATTGCAGCTAGAATAGTAGAGGCTGCAAAAGAATTAGCGGAAACAATCGAGATAGAAATCGACAAAACACCTCCAGAGGTAATAAGCAAATACATCTTACAGATACTTGCATTCCTGCTTGTATACAATATTAGATTTTAAATAAAGGCGACGGAGAGAAATCCAATCTCTGATAAACCAGGAGACAACTATGTAGAAACCTTTCTTAAGATAAAGAAAATTAAAAATATGCAACTGCCCGATCTAAAGAATGGCAATATCAGTACAATATGAATGAATATTGCAAAGAAGCCCTGAATTTGGATGGCACTTTTCCTTTGTCTACTCTCTATAATAGCTTTTTGTCTACTTTCAATTGACATATATTTTAAAAATGCTAATATTCTGTTAATTATCAATAAAATCCTAAAAGGAGAATGACTCATGGAAAAAACAAAAGTACTTATTATGGGAGCAGCAGGAAGAGACTTCCATAATTTTAATGTTTACTTCAGAGATAATGAACAGTATGAAGTTATTGCCTTTACGGCAACACAGATTCCAAACATCGAGGGACGAATGTATCCCGCCGTGCTTGCAGGCAGCCTCTATCCAAACGGTATTCCTATTCATTCAGAGACAGAACTTACAGAACTTATTAAAAAGAACCACGTAGACAAAGTTGTGTTTGCCTATAGCGATACCCCTCATGAATATGTAATGCACAAAGCATCAGAAGTAATGGCAGCCGGTGCAGATTTTTGGCTTATGGGGCCAGAAAATACAATGGTTAAATCTAATGTACCTCTAATCTCTATATGCGCAATAAGAACAGGATGCGGAAAAAGTCAAACAACCAGAAAAGTAGTAAAAATACTTAGAGAAATGGGGAAAAAAGTCGTTTCAATTAGACATCCTATGCCATATGGCGACCTTTCAAAGCAAATTAGTGAAAGGTTTGCAACATATGAAGATCTTGACAAATACGAATGCACAATTGAGGAAAGAGAAGAATATGAACCACACATCGATTTGGGTGCAATAATATATGCTGGCGTAGATTATGAAAAAATCTTAAGAGAAGCAGAAAAAGAGGCAGATATAATTATCTGGGATGGCGGAAACAATGATATCCCCTTCTATCATTCAGATCTACAAATCGTTGTAACAGATCCTCTGCGGCCTGGACATGAGGTAAAGTATCATCCAGGAGAAACAAACTTTAGAATGGCAGATGTAATTATAATAAACAAAGAGGACGCAGCCCCAATTGAGGCGATTGAAGAAATAAGAAAAAATGCAAGAGAGCTCAATCCAAAAGCAATTCTCATCGATGCAGCATCCCCCACATACATCGACGGCGCTGAATCAATTAAAGGAAAAAGAGTAATCGTAATAGAAGATGGCCCAACAGTTACACACGGAGGAATGAGCTACGGGGCAGGATACGTAACAGCCATGAAATGGGGAGCAAAAGAAATAATATCTCCCTATCCTTACGCTGTAGGCTCAATCAAAGCAACATATGATAAGTACAAACAGACAAGAAATGTTTTACCCGCAATGGGATACAGTCCAAATCAGATAAAAGAGCTGGAAGAAACCATTAATAAAACACCCGCAGATCTTGTCGTAATCGGCACTCCAATTGACTTGAGAAAAGTTGTAAAAATCAACAAACCAGCAGTAAGAGTTACCTATGAACTTGAAGAAATTGGAAAGCCTGACCTTAAAGATATAATTAAAGAACGGTTTGGAGGCAAGTAATGTCAATAAATCTCAAAGGCAGATCATT
Source organism: Caldisericota bacterium (assembly GCA_030621215.1). Classification (GTDB taxonomy): domain Bacteria; phylum Caldisericota; class Caldisericia; order Caldisericales; family Caldisericaceae; genus UBA646. The sequence goes on along the minus strand of JAUXIC010000015.1, from coordinate 6,225 downwards.
TCTAACAATTAAAGATTTTACACAGGAAGAGCTCAGAGAAATCATCGATCTCGGAGAACGTTTAAAGCTTGACCATTATGCGGGAAAAGATGAAAAACTCCTTGATGGAAAATCTATTGGTATAATTTTTGAAAAACCCTCCACCCGCACAAGAATCTCCTTTGCAGTTGCAATCTTTCAGCTTGGCGCCCAGGCACTTATCCTGGACACATCAAATATGCAATTAAAACGGGGCGAAACAGTAGCGGACACAGGAAAAGTTCTTTCCAGATACCTGCATGGTATTGTAGCAAGAGTTTATTCACATAAAACACTTGAGGAGTTAAGGGATCACGGGACAGTACCCGTAATAAATGCTTTATCAGATTTTTCACATCCATGTCAAATTATGGGGGATCTCCTTACTATTAAAGAAAAAAAGAACAAGCTAGAGAATATAAAAATTGCCTACCTGGGCGACGGGAATAATGTATGCCATTCTCTTCTTTTTGGTGCAACAAAATTTGGCATGAACATCACAGTTGCCGCTCCAAAAGGCTACGAACCTAAAAAAGATGTTATAAAAGATGCAAAACAATTTGCAAAAGAGTCAGGAGGTTCCGTACTTATCACAAATAATGCCGGGGAAGCAGTAAAAGATGCAGACGTCATCTATACTGATGTATGGGCATCGATGGGAGACGAGGCACAGCACAGTAAGCGGGTCAAAGTAATGAAACCATACCAGATAAATGATTCACTCGTTTTAAAGGCTAAAAAAGACGTCATCATAATGCACTGTTTACCTGCACACAGAGGAGAAGAAATCACCGATTCAGTGATTGATGGAATTCATTCTGTCGTTTTTGACCAGGCAGAAAACAGGTTACACATCCAAAAAGCAATTCTTGCACTGCTAATATAACAAAAGGGGCGAAAGCCCCTTTTGTTTTTCAATTAAGTTTAAATTAAATTTCTGCTCTTAAGATCCATCAACAACAGAAAGCACTTTATTTATGAACATATCTTCCGGTAAAGCACCTTCAAACTGCACTTTCTCATTTATTACTATTTTTGGCACAGAATAAACGTTATACTTCTTAGATAATTCAGGAAATTCATTGGCTTCAATCATAGCCGCCTTTATCAGTTTGTTTTCCATCGCAAGCTGATGTGCAGTTTTTACGGCCCGGGGACAATGCGGACAAGTTGGGGTAATAAAAACAAGAATCTCGACAGGAACCTTTATATTCCGGGCTGTCTCTTTCGATGCCGGAGAAAGCCGCGTTGCCCCCTGAGAAACATTTACAATATCCTCAAGTAAACTTGAAAATTCATGCCCTGATGGAATCCCATAAAAAACAACGTTCTTATCGGTATTTTTCCCTTGAATAAACAGCGCACTAATTTCCTTTACCCCATATTCCTTTTCTTTTTCTTTATCATCTTTGTAAATAGTTAATGATATCTTGTCTGAGATCTCTGAAACTTCCCTTGCAATTTCTTCCGTAGCCAGAAGATATTGACTATTAGCATCTGTAACTTTGTCTGAGCCCTCGCTTTCTAAAAACAATACAAGCTCTACCGGGTCTACAAGATCTCTGTCAAACAACTCCTTGATGTACTGTACATCTTGTTCCTTTAATAATTTTTCCATCTCTTCACCTCTCCATTGATTTTATATAATTTTCCGCTGAAAACTCAGCAATTGCCCCGTCTCCTGCCGCTGTAATAACCTGACGTAAAGGTGTATCCCTTACATCACCCACAGCAAAGATACCAGGCACAGATGTTTCTCTATTGTGGTTCGTTTTTATAAATCCTCTTTCATCTAATTCTACAACGCCTCTAACTATTTTGCTATTTGGTATTGTTCCTATGGCAGCGAATATGCCATTTACTTTTAAAACTTTCTTTTCCTTTGTTTTAACATTTTTAATTTCTAATCCATCTACCTTTTCATCGCCAACAACATGAGAAGGGATGGAATCCCACTGAAACGCTATTTTAGGATTTGCAAATACCTCTTCCTGAAGAGCTTTCACGGCACGCAATTCGCTTCGCCTATGCACAATAATTACTTTATTTGCAAATCGGGTGAGATGCAAAGCATCAGTAATTGCTGTATCCCCACCACCTACAATTGCAACATCTTTTTCTTTAAAAAAAGCTGCATCACAAGTTGCACAGTATGATATACCCCTTCCCCTGAACTTTTCCTCTTCAGGAACAGGGAGTTTTACAGGATCTGCGCCAGTAGAAATAATTATTGTTTTCGTTTTATATTTTTTGTGTCCTACTGTCTCCACTACAAACAGCGTACCCTCCTTGCCAATTCTCATTGCCTCTTCCATTACAATTCTTGCCCCAAATTTAACAGCTTGCTTTTCCATTCCCCTTACAAGTTCAGTTCCGCTTACTCCATCTGGAAATCCAGGGTAATTATCGATCCGTGAACTTACGGCAATCTGTCCTCCCGGGAAAAGTTTTTCGAGAATCACCACATTCAGGCCGCTTCTTCCCGCATAAATACCTGCAGTAAGCCCGCCAGGCCCCGCCCCCAGGATCACCATATCCAATAATATGTCGGATGTCATTTCTTCTTGTTCCTTTACCATAGGAACAGTTAGGAATTCGTTCATAATACCTCCTTCTGTAATAAAATATAACTGGAGCAGTATAGTTTATTTTTTGCCTTTGTCAACCTTTAGGCTTTCTTTTTAGCCGGGGTGAGATTTCTTGCCAGATTCTTTCTATATTATAAAATATTCTTGTATCTTTCGTCATTATATGGACTATAAAATCACCATAATCCATAACAATCCATTTCCCTCCTTCTTCACCTTCCTCGTTAAGCAGTGCAATTTTTTTTTCTTTAAGCCTCTTTCCTAGTTCCTCTTCAATTGCTTTTGCATGTTCGCTTGCCTCTGCCGTACAAACAATAAAAAAATTTGTTAAGGTAGTGATTTTAGTAACATCTATTATTTTAATCTCACTGCCTTTTTTTTCATCAATTACTTCTGTAATAAAATCTACCAATTTTTTGCCTCTCAAGTTGCCTCCTTTTTTATTAATTATACTACAGGTCTTATTTTAAAAAAATATAAGATTATGCTATACTACGTTGAAAAATGATATTATAATTTAAAAATTCAAACATATTCTTCAACTAAGGACGGCAGCTATATGATAGAAGAAATATTAAAAAAGTTAAAGGATGCAGAAGGAGTACTTGCTGTTATGCTTACAAATAAAGAGGGAAGTTTATTGTACGGCAGCTCCAACCTGAATATCTCAGAAGAGATACTTTCCGGTCTAATTGCATCACTTGCGGGTTTATCAGATGAAATTTTACACGAATTAAAAATGGGAAAATTTCAAAACACCATACTAAATGGGATTAAAAGCAGACTTATTATATCATCCTTAAATAATGAAAACATCCTCTTTGTTGCTATAGAAAACAGAGGAAATATAGAATTAATAGAATCTGTCCTTTCAGACATAATAAAGGACCTAAATAAAACAAACTGTTAAAAGGAGCATAAAACATGGATAATTTTTATCTTACAACTGCCATTTATTATGTAAATGATAAACCACATATGGGGTCCATATCCGAAGCTATCTCGGCAGATATTATTGCAAGATTTAGAAGGCTTGAGGGCAAGGATGTGTTTTTTTCCACCGGTACAGATGAACACGCTCAAAAAATTGAAGACCGCGCTAAAGAAGAAGGTATTGATCCGCAGCTTTTCGTAGACAAAGCAAGTAAAATATGGAAAGATCTATTTAATATATTTGGCATTTCCTATACAAAATTCATAAGGACGAGCGATGCTGATCATATAAAGGTAGCCAAACATTTCTTCCAGACACTGTACAATAAAGGAGACATATACCTCGGAGAATATGAGGGCTGGTACTGCGTAAGAGATGCTACGTTCCTGAAAGATTCAGACTTAAAGAACAGAAAATGCCCAATCTGTGGAGAAGAAGTACAAAAAATAAACGAAACAAATTATTTTTTCCGTTTAAGCAAATATGAAAAACCATTGCTTAAGCACTATGAAGAACATAAGAATTTTCTTTGCCCTGAATCCAGATACAACGAAGTAATAAATGTAATAAAATCAGGGCTTCAAGACGTTTCCGTTTCAAGAAAATCCTTCAAATTCGGTACTCCCGTGCCGTTTGACCCCGGCCATACCATATATGTCTGGTTTGACGCACTGCTAAATTATCTCACAGCTGTTGATTTCTTAAAAGATGAAGAAAAATTCAATATGTACTGGCCTGCCGACCTGCACCTAATAGGAAAAGATATCACACGCTTTCACGGAATTATATGGCCTGCTATGCTTCTGAGTTATGGATTACCTCTCCCAAAAGAAATATTTGCCCACGGCTTCTGGAACCTGGAAGGAGAAAAAATGTCCAAATCAAAAGGCAACGTAGTCAATCCTATAGACTTTGTAAAAGAATTTTCAAAAGAAGCAGATATAGACATCGAAACAGCTGTTGATGTTACACGTTTCTATCTTTCAAAAGAGATATCCTTTGGATTAGATGGCAATTTTACACTGGACACTTTCTATAGGCGATATAATTCCGATCTTGCCAATGATTTTGGAAATTTAATTAATAGAACTATCACCATGCTATATAAATATAAAGACGGCATGGTCCCTGAAGAAACAACAAGAGATGAAAAAATAATAAACTTTACCAGCGAGCAGGAAAAGATATACATGAAAGAGATGGACAAATACAATTTTTCGCAAGCTCTCGATGCAGTTTGGAATATAATAAACGCACTGAATAATTACATTCAAACAAAAGCGCCATGGAAACTGAAAGACAATCAAGATGCCCTTTCCTCCATACTTTACACGCTGATTGAAGGAATAAGGCACATCACCATACTCCTTACGCCATTCATGCCGTTTACAACAAAAAAAGTACTAAAAACATTCAAGGACGATTGCGCAAGTATAAAAAAAATGGAATGGGGACAGCTAAAAGCTGGTATCAAAATAGAAAAATTACCACCAATTTTTCCACGGCTAAAGAAAGAAACAACAGATAAAAAAAATAGCGGGGAAGAAAATTTCATTTCACACGAAGACTTTGCAAAACTTGATCTGAGAGTAGCACAGATTATTGCAGCAGAAAGGGTGCAGGAGTCACAAAAACTCATAAAGCTCCGTGTCTCGCTTGGAGATGAGGAAAGAACGATTGTGGGAGGCATCGCCATGGACTATGAACCAGAAAAACTGATTGGCAAAAAAATTATAATCGTAAAAAACCTAAAACCAAGAAAACTTATGGGGGTTACTTCTTACGGAATGTTGTTGGCTGCAAGCGATGAAAATAATCTTTCGCTTCTTGTCCCTGACAAAGACGTAAAAGAAGGGTCAAAGATTAGTTAATGTACATAGACTCTCACGCCCATCTGCTAAAAAGAGAATATGGCAATCACTTAAAATCTGTCATTAAGGATAGCGAAAAAACATTATTTGCTGTAAATAATATAGCATACGACATGGAGAGCTCAAGGGAAGTAGTATCCATCTCTCAAAATAGCTCGCTACTTGGGAGTGTCGGAATACATCCTTATGACGTATTCCCTCTTGATAAATCCTCTGAAGAAGAACTTGCTGCCCTTGCATCACATAAAAAAATTATTGCCATAGGGGAAATAGGGTTAGATTATTTTAGAAATATCACGGATTTCTCTCTGCAAAAAAAGATATTTGAAAAACAAATCATCATCGCCAAGTCGCTAAACATGCCGTTCATAGTGCATTCAAGAAATGCGTTCAATGACACGATTTCAATCATTAAAAGTGCAGGCTATTTAAACGGGGTATTTCATTCTTTTGACTACAGCCCAAAAGAAGCAGAGCAAGTTATAGATCTTGGTATGTACATATCGTTTTCCGGAATGCTTACATTTAAAAAGAGAGAAGATTTAAGAGAAGCAGCAAAAATAGTGCCAATCAATAAAGTTATGCTGGAAACCGATTCTCCATATCTTGCCCCCGTACCTGAAAGGGGCAAAAAAAACTTACCTGTCTTTGTAAAATACATCTATGCGGAATTTGGAAATTTAAGAAGCATTTCACAAGACGAATTGCAATATATAATTGTTAAAAATTTTAAAAATATTTTTCCAAAAAGCAAAAAAATATTAACTGAAAAGAAAATGGAGGTTCAAACTTTTAGAGGTAAAAATAACGCTTA
>JAUXIC010000046.1 GCA_030621215.1 Caldisericota bacterium | reverse complement strand
ACTCTTTAATATATCATCTACAGAATCTTTCTTAAAATCATTTGCATCACAGGATAAAATAAATAGTGTTTTTACTTTCTTATCTTGTAAAACTGAATTTATCAAATTTTTAAATTCTTCTATTTTGGCTGTTTTGCTTACTTGAATATTCATAATATCCTCCCAGTAATATTTATTTTATCTCTATTCAAATTTAAATCCTTTTTCTCTAAAGAGTTTAAGGCAGGCATCTGCTGCTTTCGGGTCATAGAGGATACCCTTGTTTTGGGAAATCTCCTCCAGGGCTTTATCGATACCCAGGGCTGGACGGTAGGGACGGTGAGAGGACATTGCTTCAACTACATCAGCTACCCCTAATATTCTGGCTTCCATGAGAATTTCATCACCTTTTAAACCCTTAGGATAACCAGAGCCATCTATCCTTTCATGATGTTGAAGGACAATTTCTTCAATAGGCCAGGGGAAATCGGTTTTCATTAAAATATTATAACCTATTTTGGGATGATTTTTAATTAGATTAAACTCCATCTCATTTAGTTTACCCGGTTTAGTTAGAATTTCAGCAGGTATACTTATCTTACCAACATCATGTACCAGAGCAGTTATTCTCACTCCTTCAATCTTATCCCGAGAAAGTTTCATCTCCCGGGCTATGGAAGTGGCAAGTTTAGAAACCCTCTGTTGGTGGCCGGCAGTATAGGGATCTCTGGTTTCAACAATCTTTCCCATGATATTAATAGTGCTTTCCATGCTTTTTTGGAGCTTCTTATAACCCCGCTTTATCTCCCGTTCTGCCTGTTTACGCTTAGTGGCATCTTGTTTTAAATCTTTATTTACCTTTTTAAGCTCGAGGGTCTGCAATCTAACCTCCTCCTCTAACTTGCCGCTCCATTCTTCCAACTCTTCCTTGGCGTATGCTAATTCAGCATTTTTTTGCTTTAACCTCTGGGCAAAGTTTTTCCCGGTAATAAAGATTAAAAAAAACACCAATCCTACCGCTAAGACTGTAGTTATAACATATTGGCTATCTTTATAGAGATAAGGGGTCAATTTAAAAAATTCCTTATAAGGGATAAGACCCAGATATTGTAAAAAGATTATCGAATTATAGCAAGTAAAAGCAATAAGGGCAATAATTAATCCTTCCCTGGGGGTAGATAGAAGGCTTGCATAAAGAATAATAAATACAAAAAAGATGGCCCCGATCCATAATATACTACCTATATAGTAGAAGATACCAGTTGTAAATAACAAGCATATAACATAGTTAATAAACCACGTCTTTTTTATTATCTTAAGGCTTATTCTTCCTTTTTTAAAAATGTATTGAGCTAATTGGCAATAGGCAAGCCACCCTAAAATAAGAAAATAAACTTCTTTATAAATGTGAATTCGAAAAAAATATTTTATAGCCAGAACAACAATAAAGAATATTAAGAAAGTAATCTTGCTAAAAGTAAAAGCGTTTATCGTCTCTGACTTCAGTTTATCAAGTTCTTCGGTCTTCTTGTGTTCGGTAATATCGTTATCAATGCAGAGAATTCCGCTCATATTTCTTTTTTTTTGTTTATGTATTTGCTTTGCCTCCTATTTTCATATCATATTGCCTGTTTTATTTATTTTTCATCTGTTTGCCAACTTTATATATTTACAATAATTATAAATCATTTTTTAGGATATTCATAATATCTCAATTAATCTGTTTCTCCCACATTCTTGCAGTTTACCAACAGGCAGCTGCACTGTTGTTTTATCCAACGATTATGCACTTTTAACTCCGTCCAGAAAAGCGTTTAAGGACAAATTTATGCACTCCTCCTTTTCTGTAGGAATCTCAAAAAACAGGCCTAATGTGTCAAGTGTAATATTTTTTAGTTCTTTCACATTTTTTCCTTTTGCATACTCACTCAGAATTGAACACACTGCTATTGCAAAGGGGCAGCCGGCAATTTGGTACTTAATATCTTTAACAATCCCTTCTTCTATGAGAAAATAGAAAACGGCCTTTGCCAGATCTGGCATTGAAAAACTGCCAGTTGCAGTAGGATTTTTCATTCTTCCTACATTTTTAGGATAAGTAAAATGTTCCTGTATAATTTTTGGATACATTTACTCTTCCCAGAAGGGGCTCAAAGCCCTCAATTGATTTGTTATTTCTTTAATATTTTCCACTATAAAATCAATGTCTTCCAGCTTATTATCCTTTCCGATTGTAATGCGTATAACGCTAAATAGGTCTTCCTCGGGAACGCCAATTGCCTCAAGCACATGCGAAGGATTCTTTTTGCCCGCGGAACAAGCAGAACCGCCGCCTGCAATTATTCCTTTTTCATTAAGAGCAACCAGAAGAGGTTCATTTCTTATGCCCTGAATAACAATGCTGATATTGCCGGGAAGTCTTCTGTCGTCATTTGGCCCATTTAAGTAAACCGCCGGGATTTCTTCCAATATTTTTTTTAAGAAAGCATCTCTAAATTCCTTAATGCAGCTTTCCCTCTCTTCCTGCTCCTCTTTTCCCAGTTTTGCCGCCTCGCCCAGTCCTATAATTCCCGTTGAGTTAAGAGTTCCTGAGCGGAACCCCTGCTCCTGTCCTCCACCGTCCATATACGGCACAATCTGCACATCTTTCCGTATATACAAGGCTCCTACGCCCTTCGGGCCATAAAATTTATGTGAGGATAGACTTAATAAATCGATATTCATCTGTTCGACATCAACAGGTATATGAGCAACAGTTTGCACCGCATCAGTATGGAAGAAGACACCTCTCTCTCTGCACACTGCCCCTATCTCGCGGACCGGCTCGATTGTGCCAATTTCATTGTTTGCATGCATTATTGAAACAAGTATTGTTTTAGGTGTGATTAATTTCTTTACATCGTCAGGATCAACAAAACCTTCGCTGTCCACTGGCACATATTTAATGACAAAACCAAAATCTTGCAATCTCTCTGCGACTTTCAACACTGCTTCATGTTCTATCGGTGTCGTTATGATTTCATTCCCTCTGTTTCTATTTGCAAATGCAACGCCCTTTAGTGCTGCGTTGTCTGATTCTGTGCCTCCGGATGTGAAAATAACTTCTTCAGGCAGTGCATTGATAAGAGCAGCAACATTCTTTCGCGCTTCTTCTACCGCTTCGTCCACTTTTTGGCTGATTGAAGAGGTCCACCGTGTTGCCGGATTAGCAAACAACCCCGTGAAATATGGTTTCATTTTTTTTAATACCCTACTGTCTACTGGTGTAGTTGACGCATGGTCTAAATAAATTATCCTGCCCATGACACCCTCCTTACACAATTTGATTAATTATATCATAATTATAAATAATTATAAAAATAATATCACCCATTTCTTTGGGACATAAAAACAAAAAGGAGAGGTTTCCCTCTCCTTTTTGTAAATAAATTTAGAAACAAAACGTTCAGTCACCAATAATCATTTCAATCCATTTTTCCAGCCATATCTGACTTTTATTTGCAATATCCTCTGACGGGAGAGTGATATACTTATCTGCAGTTATTGCATAATCATAACACTCCGGAAGTTGTACCGATTTATTAATAGGGAATGCCCATTGATACAATGGAATGTTCTCCTGGAACTCGCTGCTGAGCATAAATTCAATATAGCGATGTGCAAGCTCTTCGTGCTTTCCTCCTTTTACCACACCTACAAATTCTAACTGCAGCCAACCGCCTTCGTCTGGTATCACGGCCTTATACCGCGTTAATCCTTCCTCGTGATAAAAATATGCCGGATCAACATCGTAGCTTAATACCATCGGAGCTTCTTTATTCTGTACAAAAGCAGTATCAAACGCAGAAGTCCAATTGGGATATATGTGAAAAATAGTCGGTTCCAGCTTCTCCCAGTAATCCAGGTAATGATCCTCTCCATAAACTGCTATCGTCCAGAGCAAAAATCCCATACCGGGAGAGGAAGAACGCGGGTCTTCCAATATCAGCTTCCCTTTGTATTCCGGCTTGAGCAAATCTTCGAAGCTTCTCGGAGGGGTTTTTATTACTTCCGAGTCATAAATAATTGCAAGTGAATTCGGACCATCAAAGGGAGTGACTCTCCAATTCTCGTCAATTCTATATTCCTCTGGTATCACATCATAGTTCGCAGGACGGTACGAAACAAAAATATCTTTATCCAGCGCTTTTGCCAGATTATTCATATTTAACCCAACAAATAAGTCCGCCTGAGGATTATTCTTTTCCAGAATTAATCTGTTTAATGTCTCGCCAACCCCGCCAAAAGTTCTATATTCTATTTTACAGTTATATTTTTCTTCAAATAATTTATTCGTTGCATTGGGCAATCCATACGAAACAAAGCTGTCGTAAGAATAAATGGTAAGCGTTACCTCTGTACTTTCCTTTTGTTTGCACCCAGTTAATCCAACTGAAAGCAATAAAATAACAAGAAACAAAATCACTATTTTCTTCATGAATTATACCTCCTTTCTAAATTTTTTCACTTTTTCCTGCATTGTAATCCCGCCTTTTTTATCATCAATTTTGATAACCGTGATAACCCGTCCTGATCCCTGGTCTCTTGCAACTATGTGCGCCTGCCTGATCACATCGAGCAGTTGTTCTAAATCACCTTCGACCGTTGTGCTATTTGCTTCCACTTCGTATTTCAAACCCGAATCAATCACTACTTGTATTGCTTTTTCGACAATTTCGTTTACCTGCTCTTCGGGTACAACAGGTAATACGCTAAACTCGGCAATTGCCATCTAATCACCTCCTTCAAAATCAAACCTCACCACATCACCGGGTTTTATCCCCCTCACATTCCTCAAAAATTCTCTTATAAGAATGCGGTTGCCCTGCATCGTAACAGACATCTCAACCACGCTGTCCAAGTACACGATTTCCTCAACAACTCCTTCAAATTGCCCGGTGCGGCTCATAATAATCTCTTCCGGGCGTATATATATTACTTCTCTGCCAACTACCAGCCGGTTAATTTTACCGATAAATTCTCTTGCGAATGCTGTTTTCGGGTTGTCATACAGATTCACAGGCGTATCAATCTGGTCAATTTCGCCATTATCTATTAATACAATCCGCCCGGCAAGATACATCGCTTCTGCCTGGTCGTGAGTCACATATATAATGGTGGTGTTAAATCTTTGATGGAACTCCTTTAATTCTTTCATCAACCGTTCTCTGATTTTCGCATCCAGCGACGAAAGAGGTTCATCCATGAGAAGCACATCCGGCTGAACCACCATCGCCCGGGCAACGGCAACACGCTGCTTTTCTCCGCCCGATATCATATCAGGATATTTATTCAGTATGTGCGTAATGCCAAATTGCTCTGCTATATTAAGTACTGCTTTTTTTACTCTCTTGCTGTCAAAATGCTTTATCTTCAATCCGAAGGCGATATTGGAATAAACAGAAAGGTACGGGAACAGCGCATAATCCTGAAAAACCACTCCTATATTTCTGTTGCTGACCGGTAAAAAAGAAATGTCGACGCCGTCCTTCAAAATCCTGCCCTCGTCCTGACGGATGAAACCTGCGATAATATGCAGAACTGTAGTTTTCCCGGAACCTGACGGGCCTAAAATTGATATAAACTCTCCGTTTGCTACATCAAAATCTACGTTCAGGGAAAATCCCGGATATCTCTTCTTAATCCCGATTAAAGCAATTTTTTTCATATCATTGTTACCTCTTTTTTTAGTTTATCAATGAGAATAAATGCAACTAAGCTGGCAAGCGCAAGCAAAGCACCCATGGCTGACGCTATTCCAAAGTGTCTTCCCGAAAGAAACCTGAAAAGTGCGATAGGCATTGTCGTATATGACGGCTTATACAGCATATATGCGGCACCAAATTCTCCCATCGAAATTGCAAAAGAAAATACTGCAGCAGCAATCAAAGCAGGGCGAATCAAATTCAAGTCCACTGAGAAGAATGCGCGTAATCTGCTCATACCCAGGCTTTCAGCGACAAATACATATGAAACAGATGTTGTTTCCAGCACGGGAAGAAGAGCGCGTACCGTAAACGGCAAAGCAATAAGAGTATGGGCTATTGGAATAATTATCCAGCTGTTGAGCAGAGCAGGGTGCCCCTGAAAAGAAATAATGTAAGAGAGGGCAATTGTAATAGGTGAAATCGCAAGAGGCAGCATAAATAAAGTAAGAAGAATGTTTTTGCCGAAAAACCTGCCTCGCAGCCCATATGCGACAAGCAAAGCAAATACGAGTGAAAAAATTACCGTTATGCCCGCAAATATAAGACTGTTTCCGATGACGCGGATTGGGAGAACACCGGTAATGTAATTATATTTACTGCTCATAAGCCCTGCAAAGTTCGATAAAGTAAACGTGCCAGTTAAAGGATTGCGAAAGGCAGAAATAAATATCACAGCAATCGGCGCAATGATGAGTATCACGACAAAAACAAGATAAGTCAGAGATAACGACAAAGTTGTCTTGTTTTTAACAATATTCTTCTTTTTAGCCACTCCTCTTTTCAAAGCACCTTTTTTTATTAAGCTGCCACTCCAAAGATATATATACATAAACAACAGGGAAAAAATTGCCTGAAACAAAGCAAGCGCACTGCCCATCTTGAAATCAGAAAACATATTGTAGTATGTATATATTGAAACTTCGATCGTTGCAAAGCGGGCTCCGCCTATAGTAAGAATGATAACAAAACTCAAAAAACAAAACACAAAAACAAGAGAAAAACTTGCGATAATCGCAGGAAGAAGCAAAGGAATAATAACTTTAGTAAAAACAGCAAGTCGGGAAGCACCCATGCTTTCTGCAGCAAATTTATATTCTTCGGATATTCCCTCCCAGTCAGCTCCAATAATTCGCACTACAATAGGAAAATTATAAAAAACATGCACTAATATAATCCCTGTAAACGAATACAAAAGCGGAATTGGATGGCTTAAATGAAACACTCTCATTAATATTTGATTGACAAATCCGTTAGCGCCAAATAAAACAATAAAACCAAGAGCAACAAGAACAGAAGGAAGTACGAAAGGGACAGTTGTAAGAGAAATGAGAAACCCCTTGCCCTTAAAATTGTAATGAGAGATAATATACGCACCCGGAAAACCTATAATCAATGTAAAAAGTGCGCTAATAAAAGCTTGTTTAAACGTAAAAGACAACACTTTTAACGTATAGGGCCTTGTAAATATTCTGTAAAAATTATCGAACGTAAACTTATTTGATTCTGTAAAAAATGCAGTCTTCGTAATGTTAAAAAGGGGCAGGTAAAAAAATATGGTTAGAAAAATGACAGGTAGACAAAATTTTAATATTCTATTTAATTCAACTTTTTTAAAACTTTTTCTCTGTACTGCACTCTTCATAATGCTTCCCTCCGGTAGGATTACCTACATCAGGTTCAATGGGTTGAAGTCAAAACTTCTCTCAGCCTACTCGAATAATCTTTTCGGCACCCCAAACTATTTTTTAAATTTTAACAGATTTTAAAGATTTTTCAATGTAATTATTTATTCAGCCGTTTGTCTTTCTCATAAAATGCATATGCGTTATGGTTGTGTATGCTTTCAAAATTTACTGCTTCCACAGAATAAAATGTAATACGCTGGTCTTGCTCTAATTCAATCGAAATATTTCTTACCAAATCCTCTACAAATCGTGGATGGGCATACGCAGTTTCTGTAATATATTTTTCATCTTCTCTCTTCAAAAGCGAATAAACCGGGGCACTTGCTGACTGCTCAGATATTTCAACAACTTCTTCAATCCAGACCAGCTTATTCATCCTGATTTGCACTTTGGCAAGCCCCCTCTGATTATGCGCGCTGGCATCACTAATCTCTTTGGAACAGGGACACAAATTGTGCACGGGAGTATTCACTTCTAACATAAAGTCAAATTTTTCTTCTTTAGACGCAATAAACGCACATTCATAATTCATAAAGCTCTTAATTTTTGAAATCGGTGCTTTTTTGAAAATAAAGTATGGAAATCTTACCTCGATATGTGCTGCATTAGCATCTAATTTAATTTTCATGTCATCCAGGATTTGTTCAAGAGTATGTATGCTCATATTGTTTTGATGCTCATCCAATACTTCTATAAACCTGCTCATATGTGTCCCCCTAAATTCTTTTGGAAGATTCACATACATATTGATTCTTGCGACAGTGTGCTGGTACCTGTTTTCTTTGTCTAAAACCTGTATCGGATAAAGAATACTGTTGACTCCTACCTTGCTAAGGGGGATGTTCCTTGTATCCTTTTCATTCTGTATGTCTTTCATTATCATCTCCTCTAAAAGTAACCGTATTATTTATGCCTTCCGACAGGCTTACCTCGTGCACGGTGCAACCATATTTCTTAAACACTGGTAAAAGCGTCATATAAATCCAGTGTGCAACAATTTCTGTCGTCGGATTTTTGAATAAATCGTTGAGGTAACAGTGATCTAACTTGCTTATAATTATTTCGCTAACAACCTCTTTAATAATTGCAAAATCAACAACCATCCCATTATCTCCAAGCTTTCCCGTTACCGTTACGTTAAGGCGGTATGTATGCCCGTGCAATTTTTCGCATTTGCCCTGATAGTCCACGATTCGATGTGCCGCATCAAATATAAATTCTCTTGAAAGATAATACATTTTTACCTCCACTAAATAACTTTTGTAATTCTCAAATAACAAATCCTCTTCTTAAAACTATACCTATCTTTGCGCTTTTAATACATCTCTATTACTGTCTATTTCATCAAATAGCACTCTTTTTAAGAATCTTTTCCTTATAATTACTTTTCTAACTTTTCCTTGATGTATTATAGTCTATTTTCAAATATTAAGAAACCCTTTGTCTTGACCGATGCATCTTTCTTTTGTTTTACGTTACACTGGTGCCTGGCACCAGTGTAACGTATCTTTGTTTTTACTCTTTTAATTTTTCTTTTGCCTTTGTTTTTAAAAAGAGTCTTGAGAAAAATGTGTTCCTCTAATATGTCATTGCGAACAAAATGGAGCGAAGCGTAATGAAGTGCGGCAATCTCACAGCCTCACCGTCATTGCGCTTTTTTCTTCGTCTTTGCGAGAGAGTGAAACGACCGCGGCAATCCCGCATTTGTCAT
>JAUXIC010000034.1 GCA_030621215.1 Caldisericota bacterium | reverse complement strand
TGAAGATTTGCAGGAACAATTTGGACTCACTTACCTGTTTATTTCGCATGATATTGCAATGGTAAAACATATCAGCGATGAGATTGCCGTGATGTACCTCGGGAGAGTCGTGGAAACTGCGTTAAGTAATGAAATCTATAAACACCCGCTTCATCCATATACCCAGGCCCTGATGACAGCAGTACCAATTCCGGATCCTCAGGCAGAAAAAAAGCGGGTTAGAATCCTGCTGGAAGGTGATATTTCGAGCAATATAAATCTTCCTAAGGGCTGTAGATTCAGGCCACGCTGTAAGTATGCAAAGAAAATATGTGAAGAGATAGAGCCTGAATTGGAAGAAAAAGAACCAAGTCATTTTGTAGCCTGTCATCTTTACTAATTAGCGAATATTTTTTGATAATTTAGAAAAATTTTTTAAAAAAAGTGGTTTAAGGTATTGACATGGATGATAAAATCCATATAATGATTTGGCTTATGAGAATAAGCTGAAAGTTTGTAAAAACTTTCATTTTCTTCCTCCTTTTTAAGGAATATTAAACAACAAACAAAGCCCCTCCCCCGGGGGCTTTTCTATTTCCACATCACCAATCTGTTAGAGATAGAATTTGAGTAAAAATATTTGAATCTCTAAAGTGTTAAACCATTGTATGTTGAAGGAAACGCGTAAAAATTACATATACATAAGATATCAGGCTCCGGTTTTTTTATCGATAATTGCACTTAGTTTTTCGGCTTCTTCTTCATCTCCTTTTATGATTGGATATTTAGGCACAAATTGGCATTGGGAACTGGTAGAGACAGAGATATCATAGGTGCCAATGTCACTGGCAATTTTTTCAATTTCGAGCTTATCCAGTCCTATGAGAGGCCTATAAATTGGGAAATCGATGTCCTTTTGAATGATATGGATATTCCGAAGCGTCTGGCTCGCTACCTGTCCCAAAGAGTCGCCTGTAACGACACCTTCAGCTTTGATCTTTTTGGCAATATTTACTGCAACTCTAAGAATTCTTCGCTTACAGAAAACACAGATGTAGCGTTCTTTATCGCATTTTTTGAGAATTTTTCTTAAATCATCCAGATATTCATTGTGCGGAACGAGTATGAATTTTGTTTTGTGATCAAAAAGCAGGAAATGCTCATATAGTTTCCGCGCCTTCTCTTCTTCCCCTTTGTCTGTAGCGAAATGCACAAATGTAATTCGCGCACCTCTCTTTAACATGAGAAAAGCGGCGACAGGCGAGTCAATGCCTCCAGAAAGAAGAGAAACAACACTTCCCTGCTCGCCGACAGGAAGTCCACCAACACCTCTCAACTTATCAGTATAAAGATAGGTTCCGTTATGTAAAATTTCAATGCCTATAAAAAGATCAGGCTGTTTTAAATCAACATTTAAATTAATCGCATCTTTTATAGCGCCGCCTACAACACGCTCTACATCGGGGCTTTTTACTGGATATTCCAGATAGAGCCGCTTAACTCGTACCGCAAAGCTTTTAATTTCCCGCTCAGCCTGTTTGTCTCTCGCTAATTGAACAGCAGTGTTTTCAATTTCGTTTAAGTCATGACTAATTTTTATAGCAGGACTGAATGAGACAATCCCCGGAAGATAACTTATTTTTTGCGCATTACTCCAGTCTGTATATATGACGAGTCTTCCACCAATAACCTCTACTTTGCTGCCAATAAACAGCTTCTCAATTTGTTCCTTTAATCTGCGCTTCATGCTGTTTTGCGCCTTTCGTCCTTTAGTTCCGATTTCTCCAAATCTGCAAAGGATTGTGCGCTCCATTAGATACCTCTCATTTTTTTGAAAAAGGATTTGTAATTTTCCTGGATACTTACGCCTTCTTTTTGAAGCAATTCGCTAAAAATTTGTCTTAGCGATGATTTTTCATAGTTATGTATCACTGCCTGTTCATGAGCCTCTTTTAGCGCCACTGGATATCCCATCCCCTTTTCTGCCTGGCTCAATAAAAGTTTGTGCAACAGGTCAATTTTTTGTTTGTCCTGCGCTATAAATGCAGGAATTTCTACTCTTGCTATTTCGCTTCCCACGTTGAGATAGAAGAAAAATATTGGAGCGGTATAATAACGTAGAATTGGTGCATTACTTCTGAACAGTATGGACCGTTCGCCAGTTTTAAGCAATCTGCCAAAGATATCAGTATCCTGAAGCATGTCAAATTGTTTTATATTCTCGCTGTCTGCATCTTTTTCACTACTGGTAATTTGCAGCTTTACTACACCGATAACATCTTTTGAACGAGATCCACTTATATAGCCTGCAATAGGGACATTTAACTCCTGACTTTTTTGAAAGAGCAGCTGGAACCTATTGATAAATTCTTGCTTGAACTGCTCATTTCGCTCTTTTACTTCCCACTGAATTAAAGTTCCGTCAAGAAGGGATATTACTGGAATATTTTCATTTTTTGTTGTTTCAAGAAGAGAAGAAAGCGAAATACTCTCTTCTAAAAGCATTTTGGAATCCAGTAATTCACCTTTTATCATCAATTTTTGTTCGCCTATATCTGCAAAAAGATCTTTTTCCTTATAAAATATTGTGGGTACTGAATTTGCAAAAAAATAAGGGGCAGCACCGTATTTGATAATAATTTCTCCTATATTAATAACATAGTAATGAAGAGGAAAATCGAAATCAATAGGAATCTCTGATCCGTCCGTTGCAACAACAATATAATCATGCATATCCACCCTGGCGGAAATTTTGCCAAGAGGGTTATCCAAAGGTGTAGCCACAGGGAAATCAACATGCATAAAATTTCGTTTTGTTTCGATTTCGCTTGCTGAAACATTTTTCAGGATCTCTAATGCTCTTTCAATTAGATCTTTTTTAATCATCTGTAAATCTCTGGTCTCCTTTACTGCATTTTTCATTTCTGGCATTATCTTTTCAATTTTTAGCATTTCACGCTCCTTGTTTATTATAGAAAAATTTCAAAAAGAAGTAAATCAGTTATTTAATAGCTTTGCATTAGTTTAAAGCAGTCAGTAACATAAATACAGCAGAATGTAACATTGATTTTTTGACACATAACAGTATAATCGCTATATGAAAGATGTGACAACACTCCTTTCGATATTAATCTTTTTGGGAGTACTTCTAAGGTTCAAAATAAACATTGGGATAACAATCTTGCTATCGGGCATTGTGCTTGCCATTTTTAAGCACATTCCCTTAATTGAAGTTGCCAGAGCATTCTATGTGGTGGCTACTGCCTGGGAGACTGTAAAATTGACATTAATTGTGGTAATTATTACATATTTTGTGGAATTACTCAAAGAGGCTAAATTTCTCGATAGAATGGTAAAAAGTTTTTCAGAAATATTTTCAGTTAAATTTTTTGTGCCAATTTTTGCACTGATCATCGGCACATTGCCTCTTCCCGGGGGTGCACTAATCTCTGCGCCATTAGTTAACGAGGGAATGAAAAAATCAAGTGCAACACCGGGGGAGAAGACGGTAATAAACTTTTGGTTTAGACACGTCTGGCAGCCAACATCACCGCTTTACCCGGATATGTTGCTCGCTTCATCAATTTTAGGGGTTTCGATATTACGCATTATCTTTGTACAATGGCCGTTTTCAGTTTTAATGATCATTTCCGGGTTAATCTTTCTCATACCAAAGATCAATTGCGTTAATTGTACAGAAAGAAAAATTAGTAAAAGTGCTTTTTATAATCTTATATTAAGTATTATGCCAATATTTATTGTATTGAGCCTGATACTTATCTTCCAACTATCGATTATCCTCTCCGGAATTGTCGGAATAATATATGTAATTATAGTGAGGAAGCTTATGCCTAAAAACCTCATAAGAGCTTTTCGCTGGAAACTTCTTTTAAAATTAGCAATTCTGATGTTTTCTATTTTCTATCTAAAGCATACTTTTATAAAAACTGGCATTATCGATGGAATATATGTTTTTCTCAATGAACAAAACTTTCCTCATTTTTTTATTTTATTTTCTTTGCCGTTTGCAGTAAGTCTCATGACAGGTGCTGCATCTGCCACAGTTGGGGTTTCTTATCCATTACTTCTCCCTCTCCTGCTAACTCCACAATTAAACAATGCTAATCTTTTTATTGCATTCCTCGGCGGGTGGAGTGCACTGATGCTCGCTCCAACACATTTATGTCTTTCGCTCAGTATGGAATATTTTGGTGCAAAGCCTGCGAAGATGTATTCACTTCTTCTGAAAAATGTAATATTTCTGATAGTGGCTTCCACATTTTGGCTGTTAGCAGTTTTTCGATAAACTATTGATTTTTTGGGAAGTTTTGGTATTATTGCTGCGCAAACGGAATGGAGAGATGACCGAGTGGTTTAAGGTGCACGCCTGGAAAGCGTGTGTGGATCACAAGTCCACCGTGGGTTCAAATCCCACTCTCTCCGCCACGAAAATGCCCGATAATGAAGCGTAAAATGCTGAGAATAAAAGTTACTATTTTTTAATTATAAGCATTAAATTTCTTTATGTTTTTTTATGACAAAATAAAGGGAATAAAAACATTTTAAGGAGAAAGGACTGTTAATGGTATATAAAATACTTGCCGATGCAATTGTTATAATACATTTTGGCTGGATACTCTTTATGCTGCTTGGTTTTGTCCTTACTTTACGCAGCTTTTTCAGAAAAGATTTTTGGGATAGATGGTTGTTTCGGACAATACATCTTTTTGGGATAATGTATGTCAGTTCATTAGCCATTATGAGAAGGGATTGCCCCTTAACTCTGCTCGAAAATGCTTTAAGGGCAAAGTATGACCCTTCAGTGGCTTACCCTGGCTCATTTATGGTTTACTACGTTGAAAAATTTGTTTACCCTGATGTTAATCTATGGTTGATTCTTATTCCTACAGCTTTTATTGCCATTTTCTCTATTATTATTTATATTGTCAGGCCACCCCAAAAAATTAAATTAATGTCCAAACATGTTAAAAACATTCATAATTTTTCCTGACAAATGTATTGTTAGTCGTTATTTGTTGCATTCATTAAGCGGTCTCCCTTTGACAAAAGCATCGTAAATCTTATACTTTAATAAAAAGAAAGGAGGTTTTTTCTCATGACACTAAATATTACTTTAAAAGGTATTGAAGAGTTACTACCAGAAACAGAAGTTCGAATTAATGAAAAAATAAGTAAGGTGGAAAAATATTTCAACAACATTCAGGATGCGAGAGTCGTAATTACTAAACAGCGAGGCCAATTTGTTATGGAAATAACATTACATGCTGCAGGCAAAATATTACGTGCCGAAGGTAGAGGTGTATTGATAGATAAAGCATTGACTGAGGCCTCGGAAAAGCTGGAGAAACAGGTTCGCAGATATAAGGAACGGCTCACAGCTCCGAAAAAAGGAAAGCCAATGCCAGAAATGCCTTCAGCAATTGAGGAACAACCCCGCATTGTAAAGACCAAAAGCTTTGTCATGAAGCCCATGAGCATTGATGAAGCGATACTTCAACTGGAATTGCTTGGTCATGAATTCTTTGTTTTCAGGGAGGAAGACACAGAGCAGTTAAAAGTCATTTATAAACGAAGGGACGGTAATTACGGGCTCATAGAATCAAAAGAATAAATATGCTATTAGATATATTTGACCCCGTCAAAAAGAATCTCAAGAAGTACGAGGGGATTTTAAAAATAATAAACAGTTATGAGCCTGAGATTAGCAGGCTCTCCGATGACGATTTGGCACACAAGACAGTGAACTTTAAAGAAAGGCTGTCGAATGGAGAATCAGATCAAGCCATTTTGCCGGAGGCATTTGCCATCGTACGAGAAGTCGCTAAACGCACTGTTAACATGAGACATTTTGATGTGCAATTGATCGGGGGAATCGTATTATACAATGGAAATATTGCCGAAATGAAAACTGGTGAGGGGAAAACACTGGTTGCTACATTGCCATTATATCTCAATGCTTTACAGGGAAAATCCGGACATCTTGTCACTGTTAATGATTATTTGGCGAAAAGAGACAGCGAGTGGATGGGTCCGATTTATAAATTTTTAGGACTTACCGCAGGAATAATACAGCATGATTCTACTTACGAAGAGCGGAAAAAGGCATATGCGTCTGATGTGACATACGGCACAAATAATGAATTTGGTTTTGATTACCTCAGAGACCATATGGTAATCGCTCCCGAGCAAATGGTGCAAGGAAAGCTGCAGTATGCAATAGTAGATGAAGTGGACAGCATTTTGGTTGATGAGGCACGAACGCCGCTTATTATATCAGGACCCTCCGAAACATCCACCGATATGTACTATACTGCCGCCAAACTGGCAAAAAATCTCATTGAAAAAGTAAACGACGAAGGCGATTTTGAAGGCGACGAAAAATTAAAATCGGTTTCCCTTACAACAGAAGGTGTGAAAAAGATTGAATCGATGCTTCATATAGATAACCTGTACGAGGAGGAGCTTGACAAAAAAGGAAAAAGCAAGGGGGGTAAATTTACAGAAATAGTGAAACAAATTAATCAGGCTCTGCGTGCACAATTATACTTCAAAAAAGATACCGATTATATCGTCAAGGAAGGCGAAGTTATTATAGTCGATGAATTTACTGGCAGATTAATGTTTGGCAGAAGATACAGCGACGGGCTGCATCAGGCGATAGAGGCAAAAGAAGGACTTGTTGTTAAGAGTGAAAGCCAGACGCTTGCAACTATTACTTTTCAAAACTATTTTAGAATGTATGAAAGATTATCCGGAATGACTGGTACTGCATTTACTGAGAGAGATGAATTCCGGGAAATATACAATCTGCCAGTTTACTTAATACCCACGAACATGCCCGTTATCCGAGATGATAAAGAGGATGTAATCTATAAAACAGAGAGGGCAAAATTTAAAGCAATAGTCCAAAGAGTTGCAGGGCTAAATAAAAAAGGCCAACCCGTGCTTGTGGGCACGCGTTCTATTGAAACTTCTGAAAGATTATCCACCCTGCTGAAAAAAGAAAAAATCCAGCACAATGTATTAAACGCAAAGTATCACGAGCAAGAAGCCATGATTATAAAAGATGCCGGGCAATTCAAAGCAGTCACCATTGCAACAAACATGGCAGGTAGAGGTGTCGATATAAAACTTGGGAAAGGAGTTACAGATTTGGAAGGCCTGTTTATTCTCGGGACGGAAAGGCATGAAGCAAGGCGTATCGATAACCAATTGCGGGGAAGATCTGGCAGGCAGGGAGATCCGGGTGCATCACAATTTTATCTTTCGCTGGAAGACGAGCTTGTACGCATTTTTGGGGGAGAGGCAATTAAGAAAATTTTTGATACATTAAAAGTTGACGAAGATGAACCTATTGAAAATAAATTCTTAACAAGTGCTATCGAGCGGGCACAAAAAAAGGTAGAGGCATATAACTTCAGTGCCAGAAAAAACCTGTTAGACTATGATAATGTGATGGAAAAACAGAGAGAAGTGATATATGAAGAAAGAGACCGAATCCTAAAAAGCGAATCGATTCATACTGAAATTATAGAAATAATAGAAGATGTCGTTAATACAATATTTACTGCACATTATAATGTGGATGAAGATATTGAAATAAGCGAAGAGGAAGTAAAAAAACTCGAACATACACTCTCTCACCTGATAAACAGGCCTGTACATTTTGATCCTGCAACGCTTCAAACGATGAAGGCAGAATCGATATTGCGCTCTATTACGGAATTAGCAATGGAAGTTTATGAAGAAAAAATTGCTTCATTAGGACCTGAATTGGCTAATCAAATTGAAAAATATGTTTTTCTAAAAACAATTGATTCGAACTGGAAAGAACATCTCTACGGAATGGATGATTTAAAAGAGGGAATTGGATTGCGTGCATATGGACAACAGGACCCATTGCTTGCCTATCAAAAAGAAGGATATGAACTTTTCGACAGCATGATGGAACGAATCAAAATAGATACGGTTGAAACTCTTTATAAAATACAGTTGCGAAGTAAAGAAGAAACGCAGAAAACACAGGAAACCAGCAGTGCCAAAGCTTTTCATGATGAAACGCCAACGTCGGGTATCTCTAAAGAAGCACGGCAAAAACGAAGAGCTTTAAAGAAAAAATTGAAAAAAAGAAGGAAGGGCTAATTATGCTTTCTGATATGATGAAACGTAGAATTAATTTGTTTTTGCAGCGCATAGAAAAAGGACTTGATTATTCCTGACTGAAAAAAAAGGAAGAGGAAGAAGCATCACTAAAGAACATACATTCCCTTCCTGGATTCTGGGCCAGAAATGACGCCAAAGAAAAAGCGCAATTATATTCCACTATACAAAAGAAAATTAAAAAGTTCAAAGAGCTGGAACAGTTACGAAATGATATTAAAACAATGGAAGATCTTGCAAATGAGACAAATGAAATGATGGACAGCGAAATGGAGCCTCTTGTCCTGCGGGGAGAAGAATTGCTTGCGGAATGGGAAATCGAGCAGTTTCTTTCTGATCCATATGATAGCTTGAATGTATTTATGTCTTTTTCCTCGGGAGCAGGCGGCACTGATGCACAGGATTGGACTGAAATGCTGACGCGAATGTATATTAGATGGGCAGAAAGAAAAAAATTCAAAGTAGAACTCCTGGAAGAAATGCCTGGCGATGAAGCAGGCCTCAAAAGTGCTCTTCTCTACATTAAAGGAGATTTTGCTTATGGGTTGTTGAGAGGAGAAGCCGGAGTACATCGCCTTGTCCGTATATCACCGTTCGATTCTAATAAGAGAAGGCACACATCCTTTGCACTTGTAGAAATTACTCCGGAGCTGGCAGATATTGAAGATATAGAAATAGACAGCAAAGACCTCAGAATTGATATTTATTGTGCAAGTGGACATGGCGGGCAGAACGTGCAAAAAGTGGCAACTGCAGTACGTATCATTCACATTCCAACAGGAATCACCGCAGAATGCCAGAACGAACGTTCCCAGCTGCAGAATAAGACGATGGCAATGAAAGTACTCAAATCCCGGCTTCTAATGAGGCAGGAAGAAGAAAGAAAAACAAAGTTAAAAAAAATAAAAGGCAAACATAAATCTGCAGAATGGGGCAATGAAATACGTTCCTACGTGCTGCAGCCGTACACAATGGTTAAAGACCATCGGACTAATCATGAAACAAGGAAGGTAGAAAAAGTACTGGAAGGAGATTTAGATGCGTTTATATGGTCATATCTCACGCATTCAAAAGCACATAAAGCCGACTAAAAAATCGATAGCCGCCGGACTCTTAAGCCTTGCAGGAATAACGATAGGTTCGGCAATATACGCCACCGGATTCAACATATTTATCCTGCCAAACCATATAGCGCCAGGCGGGTTCATCGGCATTGCCGTAATTCTCCATCATTATTTCCCGTTTATGCAAGTTGGAGCAATGATAATTATAATGAATACCCCCCTATTAATCATCGGGCTAAAGAGACTTGGATGGCATTTTTTGTTCGGAACTATTGTAGGTACACTGCTTTCATCTGTATTTATCGATCTGCTTGCACCATATCTTCCACAGCTCCAGACAGATGCAATTCTTGCCGCAATATACGGAGGATTCCTTATGGGCGCAG
This sequence comes from Caldisericota bacterium, assembly GCA_030621215.1. GTDB lineage: Bacteria > Caldisericota > Caldisericia > Caldisericales > Caldisericaceae > UBA646. The sequence goes on along the minus strand of JAUXIC010000034.1, from coordinate 3,964 downwards.
GGATAGGCATCATCTTCAGATCATTTGGCTCAACAGGAGGAAGCGACTTACTGGGACAAATTATATATGATTTCACCGGATTGCCTTTTGGGCAGGCAATGATGATTATTGATGTGGCTGTTATCATCCTTGCAGGCGTTGTATTTCGAGATATCAATATTTCACTTTACTCTATTATTGCTGAACTTATAAGCATTAAGACAATTGACATTGTACAGAGCGGCCTTACATTTTCCAAGGCGGTATATATTATTACACAAAAACCTGTTAAAATGAAAGAGGTTATTTTAACTGAAATAAAAAGAGGAGTAACAGAAATAACGGCGATGGGCGGGTATACAGGAGAAATTAAAAAAATGCTGCTTATTGTAGTACCGCACACGCAGGTATCAAAAATTAAAAAAATTATAAAAGAGGCGGACCCTGACAGCTTTGTCATTGTGGCAGAACTTTCAGAGGTAATAGGCAGCGGATTTAAATCGATAAGGGAGCGGATATGATAGAGATTAAAGAAGTAGTAAAAACATTTGAAAACGGCGTAACTGCTCTCTCAAAGATTAATCTTCACATTGAAGAAGGCGATTTTCTCTACATGACGGGGGAATCTGGCGCAGGAAAAACAACTCTTTTGAAACTCATCCATTGCGATGAATCCCTCACATCAGGGGAGATTTTATACAATGGAGCTCCTATTCTTGCACAATTTCCTTTACATATCTGGAGGAGAAAAGTAGGATTTGCTTATCAGGATTGCATGTTAATGGAAAATAGAACAGTTTTTGAAAATATAACGCTTCCAATTCAGATAAGAGGAGAGAATTTTTCTAAAATGAGTTCCCGCGTAAAAACTGTATTGCACGCATTACACTTGCAGGATAAGGCAAATAAGCATGTCTATGAACTTTCTGGCGGCGAAAAACAGCGGGTTTCAATGGCAAGAGCCCTTATCGGAAAACCGGATATACTACTCCTGGATGAACCGCTTGGCAACCTCGATAAAGATACTGCCGCAATTGTATTTAAATATGTTGCAGCCATGAATGAAGAAGGCACTACTATCATTATGGCAACTCATCGCGTTATTCGCGTAGACAGCCGCCCGCTAAAGATAATAAGACTCCGCCATGGAAGGCTTGTGGAAAAAGAATATGTATAGACTAATACACATATTAAGGCAATTTTTTTTAATTTTGAAAGAGAGTAAAAAAGCAATATTTATCTCGGTAATATTTCTTTTAATAGGACTTATCACATTGGGAAGCAGCTATATTGTAGGGAGAAAACTTTTTAGAACCTCTCTTACGCTGAAAGACACAATCTCTATTACAGTATTTTTTAAATTAGATAATACTGAAGAAGAAACAAAAAAATGTCTTGATGTGATAAAAGAAATTGATGGAGTAAAAAATGTAACACATGTTGAGAAAGAACAGGCAAAAGAAGATTTTGAGAATTTTTTCCCGCAATATAAAGATGTCATTGACGCTCTTCCTGAAAATCCGCTTCCTGCAACAGCAAAAGTGGAGATTGATGATCTCTCAATGGGTAAAAAAATAGTGAATATCATTACCACATTTCCTGTTGTGGATATGGTAATTTTTTCAGAGGATTTAGCAAAAAAAATCGATAAATTAATTAATCTTATATGGTTTTTATTCATTTCAATTCTACTTGTGGTAGCATTGGAATTTATCTTTACTGTCCAGAGCATTACTTCACTTACCGTTGACTTAAGAAAAATGGATATAAAGGTGATGAAACTCATTGGAGCTGACAATGTATTTATAGAGGTACCTTTTATTCTTTTATCTCTTTTTTCGGCTCTTGTGGCCTGGTCTATTTCAATTTTTGTGCTGCAAAAAATAAATAACTGGAGCAGCGGAGTGGTCCAAAATTTGTTGCCTTTTTCCGGCCAAATTTCTGATGTAAACATTGCACAAATTTACGGCGTGCTCCTCGTTTTTTCTGTTACAATGAGCCTGATAGGTAGTGTTATTTCCTTAAGGAGAGTAAAATGAAAAAAATCCTGTTACTATTTCTAATCTTTTTTGTACTTCTTTCCCTTTTTCCGCATACCGTGTATTCCGATTTAGCTGAAGAGCAAAAAAAACTTGAGAAATATAAAATTGAGCTGGAAAAAATAAAGAAAGCAATAAACGATACAACTATCAACGAAAAAACTGCTCAAGCCTTGCTTGACAGTATTTATGATGAAATTGACAAAATTACTTCGAACATCATTGTAATACAAAATAAAATAAATGTGGTTAATGAAGAAATAACTGCAGCTGAAAATATGATTCAACAAAAAACCCAGGATATTCTGCAAAATGAAGACCAGATTAAAGCTTCCATTAATTTATCATATAAACTTGCCGCAATTTCCCCTATTGAGTTATTGTTAACAGGGCAAGATCCCGATACAATGAATCAACGCATTGCTTACCTCTCATACATATCTCTTTCAAGCAAAACGATACTTGACAAAACAAAAGTGGAAAGAGAATTATTAACACAGAAGAAGGAAGATCTCATAAAAAACAAAGAATATTTGAATCAGTTCCTTTCCGAAAAATGGAAGCAGCAAGAAGTTTTAAAAGAAGAAACAGCAATGCAAAACAAACTTATTGCGACGTTGGAAACCAGAAAAATTATTTATACAAAGAAGAAAAGTGAAATTGAAAAAGAAATTGAAAAAGAAAAAGCGCTAATCGAAAAACTTATACGGGAGGCAGCCGAAGCTGGCAGAGTGCTCACAACCGGGCTTATCTGGCCGGTAAAAGGTCCTATTACTTCCTATTTTGGCTGGCGAACGCATCCTATATGGGGAATTAGGAGTTTTCATGAGGGCATTGATATAGCAGTGCCAACCAATACGAAAGTATTGGCAACTGCAAGCGGAAGCGTAACATACGCAGGATGGATGACGGGATATGGAAACGTCATTATTCTTTATCATGGTTCTAATATCTCCACACTTTATGCACATCTTAAGAATTTTGCAGTTAAAAACGGTGATTTAGTGGCCCAGGGGCAAATTATAGGCTATGCTGATAGTACGGGCTGGTCTACTGGACCTCACCTACATTTTGGTGTCTATCTTGACGCTAAGGCAGTTGACCCTTTAAAATACCTTGTCCAACCTTGACGAAATATCTATTTTCTGTAAAATAGATAACCCAAATAAAAAGAGGTGAGAATACAAATGACTGAAAGTAAAATTTATGTGGAGCTTTTGAAAAAAAATGAAGAAAATAAATATAAACTGGTTCACAAAATTGTTAAAGAAGGTAAAGCGCTTGCAAGGTTAAATCCTGATTTGATACCGTTTTATCCTGCAGATTGTCTTGAAAAAATTTCGCAGGTTTTATTGAATAAAACAAGCGATGACGAAGAAAAATAAAGTCCTTCTAATTGTAACTGGCAGCGTTGGTGCCTACAAGGCTGTTGAGATAATGAGGGTTTTAAAGGACTTAGATATAGACGTTAGAGTTATTCTGACAGAGGGAGCAGAAAAGTTTATTTCCGCACTGACCTTTTCTTCTTCTGGTGCAGAAAAGGTTTTTACGGAGCAGGACCAATTTTCGGTAGACAGCGAAGGTGTTTCAGCTCACATTTCATTATCACGATGGGCTGACTGCATTCTCATAGCACCCGCTACTGCAAATACGATTGCCAAAATACTGGCTGGCATTGCAGACAGTCTTGTATTATCAACAGTCTTAGCATCCAAAAAACAGCTATTTATCGCTCCATCCATGAATACTAATATGTTTGAAAATCCGATAACACAAAGAAACATTAATGCATTAAAGGAACAGGGAGTGATATTTATCGGGCCCGAGGAAGGAAAACTTGCTGATTTTTCTGTCGGTATGGGCAGGCTTACCGAGCCAGAAAAAATAGCACAGTTTATTGCTTCATTTATGCATAGGGATACTGAATTATTCAAAGGAAAGAGGTT
>JAUXIC010000019.1 GCA_030621215.1 Caldisericota bacterium | reverse complement strand
CCCAGAACGCTATTCAAATTTATATTGGTTGTAATTCCAAGCATTACTATTACGGCAGCCATTAAAATACTGATAATAATTTTCTTTTTCATTAATTGACCTCCTATTCGTTAATCGATATAATTATAATAAGCAAATGTGAAGAAATTGTGAAATTGATATATCTCTCGTAAATAAAATGTTGGGATTTGACAGCGCAGGGTTATGAAGTAAACTTAATAGTGAGGTAAAGCCTATGTGCAGAGCTGATATAATGAAATGGATTTTTGTTTTAGGCTGGAGAACAGGCAATGAATAGCTTGTATGTTGTTTTTATTCTTACTTCTTATTTATTTGGTACTGTTAACTTTGCTATATTATTTACTTCTTTCAAACTTGGTGTTGATATAAGAAATCTTGGCGATCATAATCCAGGTGCAACAAATGTTTTTTTTAATGTTGGTAAAAGGCTCGGTATTTTAGTTGCTATTCTGGATGGCTTAAAGGGCTTTATCCCTCTTTTTTTTGCAAGAAGAGCTGGTGTTCCAGATGCCATTCTCCTTATTATTGGTGCAGTTGTCATTTTGGGCCATGATTATCCGGTTTTCTATCATTTTAAGGGAGGCACAGGGATTTCTACTACAGCAGGTGCTGCACTATTTTTTGCACCGGGAGAGTCTATTATGATATTGCTTTTTGTTACTTTAATTGCCTATTCTCTTCTTTTTCTAAAAAATAAGAGAGGTGGCAGTTTTTCTCCTCTGGAGATAGGTGAATCCATTGGCTATGTGTGCTTTCTTCTGTTTCTGTTTAGTCCGAATGTATCTAACGTAACTAAAATATTTTACTTTTTGGCGGTTTTAATTGTCGTAGTAAGAAGATTTGACAGGGTAGAGCAGTTATTTAGCCGAAATAATACAGGCTATGATCAAGAACAATCTACTAAATGAAAGAGTTCGTTTGACTTTCATCTGATGTGATTTTTTGAGTTTTTATATATCATTGTTTGTTTTTCCCATTTTTTCTTTCGTTGACGAAATGCTACTTTTTGCTATTATTTATAAGAGTTACAAAATGATTGCAAGGAGGATTATGTGATTCCAGCAAATGATTTAAGAACGGGAGTAACATTTGAGATGGACGGAGGGATTTATGTGGTTATTTCTTTCCAGCATATAAAGCCAGGGAAGGGCTCTCCCTTTGTACGGGTAAAAATTAAAAATTTGGATACGGGCAACATTGCAGAGAAGACATTTAGGCCAGAAGAAAAATTTAAAAAAGCTTTTCTTGAACGGAAAAAAATGCAATATCTCTATAGAGAAGGGAAGAATTATGTATTTATGGATCTTGAAACATATGAACAGGTACCGATCTCCCCGGAGAACGTGGGTGATGCTGTAAACTTTCTTAAAGACAATCAGGAGTTAACGATAGTATTTTATAAAGATAGGCCGGTGTCTGTTGATCTCCCTACATTTGTTGAGCTTAAAATAACTCACGCTGAACCCAGTGTGAAAGGAGACACGGCTACTATTGCAATGCGGCAGGTTACCCTCGAGTCGGGGTATAAATTAAATGTTCCCTTATTTGTTAATGAGGGAGACTTAATAAAGGTGGATACTCGAACAGGTGAGTATCTCGAAAGGGTGAACAAATGAGCAAAATTATTATTACAGATGAAGCGATTGAAGCTATCATTCTTAACGCCACGCTGAGCGTGGATGGTGTATCAGATTCCTGGAAAGGCATGGAGGAATATATCCCATATTTTAATAAGGACAAGAAGCATCTTCATGGCATTGACTTTATTATAGAAAAAGACGAGATAAAGGTAAACATATTTATTACTGCAGTGTATGGAGCAGACTTAAGAAAAGTGGGGAAAGATATTCAAGATAAGGTAAAAGCGCAGATTGAAAACATGACTCCATATAAGTTATCTGCAATAGTTGTTTTTATTGAAGATATTAAGTATGAAGAGCAGGAGTAAAGCGCGTGAGATAGCATTTAAAGTGCTTTTTGCTGTTGACAGAGGGGGGAGTAGCATTCCAGATGCGTTTTCCTTATTTCAATATGAACCGCCCGCTGTGTTGGAGTATTCCCTTCGCTTAGTGAATGGCGTGCTGAAGTATCTAAATGCGATTGATAAAATTATAGAAGGTAGTTTGAAGAATTGGGAATTTGATAGAATAGCTGTGCCTGATAAAGAAATTTTAAGGCTTGCGCTTTTTGAAATAGATTACGTTGATGAGGTTGATGACGGAGTGGTTGTATATGAAGCAGTTGAGATTGCAAAAAAGTACGGCACGGATAAATCTTCTAATTTTGTCAATGGCATACTCCGTGAGATATTAAGAGGCAGAGGAAATGAACCCAAAGAGGCTTGAAGCACGGGTATCTGGTTTTGTGCAAGGGGTGGGTTTTCGGTATTTTGTAAAAAGAAACGCAGATATGTTAAATCTTGCTGGATATGCTGAGAATCTGGGTGATGGATCTGTTCTCGTAGTAGCCGAGGGAGAAGAAAAAGACCTTGTTAAATTTCTTGATATATTAAGAAAAGGTAATTCGTTTTCCCTTGTGAAGAATGTGGATTATAATTTTTCTGAGTTTTTAGGAGAATTTTCAGAGTTTGGAGTATATTAGGTTAGGAGGGTACCATGAATTTAGAAGAGTATCTTAAAGAAAAAAGAGGGCTTATTGATTCAGCAATTACTGCTATGATCGAGCCGCTAAAAGGCAGCTCTGTGTTACATGCGGCAGTGTCTTATAGTTTGATGCCAGGCGGGAAAAGATTGAGGCCTATTCTTATGCTTTCCACTTATCATGCCATCAAGGACAAGGAAGAATCTATTATTCCTTTTGCATGTGCTATTGAAATGGTGCATACGTATTCATTAATTCATGATGACCTTCCCATTGTAGATAATAGCGACTTGCGTAGAGGCAGACCAACTACTCACAAAGTATATGGTAGTGATATGGCACTTCTTGCCGGTGATGCACTTCTGTCATTTGCTTTTGAGATTATTTCTAACCGGCTGCACCTGGAAAAATTTAGTGAAAGCGCTCTTTTGGCAGTGATACATGAATTTGGAGTTGCAACGGGTATACGGGGATTGGTCGGCGGCCAGGTAATGGATATAGTGGCAGGCAATATGGACAGTATTGATGAAGAGACTATACTTTATATAGAAGAGAAGAAAACGGCTTCTCTTATTTCGCTTGCATTAAGGACGGCAGGTATTCTCGGCGGGGTAGGAGAGGAGGAGCTTAAAGCTCTTACTGATTTTAGCATAGAATTTGGAGTGAGTTATCAAATCATCGATGATATATTAGATGCAACCTCTTCGCCTGAGGTGCTGGGAAAGGATACAGGACAGGATGAAAAAAACAGAAAAGCAACATTTGTTGCGTTATATGGTGTGGATGGGGCTAAAAAAATGGCGAATGAATTTGTGCAAAAAGGGATTGGTTTTCTTTCGCCCTTTGACGATAAATATAAAATTTTAGCAGAGATTGCTGAATATACTCTTCAGAGAATTAAATAGTGAATAAAATTCTTGATTCTATAAATTCACCAGAGGATATTAAAAAGCTTTCCTGCGAGGAAATGGATGTCCTATCCGGTGAGGTAAGAGAGCTTATTTTAGAAGTTGTTTCCCGCACGGGAGGGCATCTTTCTTCTAATCTTGGCACGGTAGAACTTACGCTTGCTCTTTATAAGGTATTTGATTTTTCAAAAGATAAATTGATTTTTGATGTAAGTCATCAGTCATATACGCATAAAATCATTACAGGGAGGAAAGAACAATTTTCTACGTTAAGACAGTATGAAGGGATAAGCGGCTATACAAATCCGGAAGAAAGTTTATTTGATACGTTTATAGCCGGGCATTCCTCTACATCTCTACCGCTTGCACTTGGTTTTGTCGTAGCAAGGGAATTTAAAAAGGAAGACTATGAAATTATCTCTCTTATTGGCGATGGCGCTCTTACATCTGGCGAAGCATATGAAGGATTGAATAATCTTGGAAGAATGGGGAAAAAAGTAATCGTTGTGTTAAATGACAATGAAATGTCTATATCTAAAAATGTTGGGGCGCTTTCGGAATATTTATCTCGCATGCGTTCCTCATCTTTTTATCAATCTCTTAAGATGAAGCTGCCTAGAACCTCATTGGGAAGAAAAGTTAAACTGTCTATAAAAGATCTGTTTTTACCTACTGTTTTTTTTGAAGAACTGGGTTTTACTTATCTTGGTCCTATTGATGGACATAATGTGCGAAAACTTGTTGAAATATTTAAAAGAACAAAAAATATTCCATACCCCATTGTTGTGCATGTAGTTACAAAAAAAGGCAAAGGTTACGGTCATGCCGAAGAGAATTCGACAAAGTTTCATAGCGCTCCTCCTTTTGAGGTAGAAACGGGAGTTCACAAGAATGTCATTTCTCAAAAGACATTTACAGAATTATTTGGAGAAGCACTTGTCGAAGAGAGTAAAAAAGATAAAAGGATATTTGCTATTACCGCTGCTATGTCGGATGGGACTAAAACAAATTTAATAAAAGATTTATTTCCCGAGAGATTTATCGATGTGGGTATTGCAGAACAGTGTGCAGTGACTGCAGCTGCTGGTATGGCAAAAGAAGGTTTGAAACCTGTTGTTGCCATTTATTCAACATTTTTGCAGCGTGCTTATGACCAGTTAGTGCATGACGTTGGAATTTTAAATTTACCTGTTGTATTTGCTTTGGACAGAGCAGGGATTGTATCGTCTGACGGGCCTACTCACCAGGGTGTTTTTGATCTTTCTTATATGCGCACCATTCCAAATTTTGTTGTAATGGCACCGCGTGATGGAGAGGAGCTGAAGGCAATGTTGCATTTTTCTTTGCAGTTAAATTACCCTTCTTCTATTAGATATCCTAAAGATTATGTGTCTAAGGCATCATTGCCGGTGAAATCTATTGAATTGGGCAAAGGAGAACTTGTTTATAAAGGAGAGGATCTTCTCATCGTGTCTATTGGCATAATGTTTTATGAGGCACTTCGCGCACGAGAGGCACTTGAGAAAATGGGTATTTCTACAGGTCTTATTAATGCTCGTTTTGTCAAACCCTTGGAGGAGAAACTTATTTTGAAGGAAGCCAAAAAATCAGGAAAGGTAATTACCGTTGAAGATAATTCTGTAAAAGGCGGTTTTGGCTCTGCAATAAGTGAGCTTCTTTCTAAGGAAGGGATAGAAGTGCGTATCGTGGGAATAGAAGATTTCTTTCCCGAGCAAGGTGAACGAAGGTTTCTTATGAACAAATACGGCTTGAGCGCAGAGCATATTTGTGAGGTTGGGAAAAAATTTGTCAAAGAAAAGAATAGATGAGGTGTTGGTCGAAAAAGGTTTATTTAAAAGCAGATCAGAAGCAAGGCGGTTTATTATTGAAGGAAAAATTTTGTTAAATGGCCAACTTGTGCAAAAAGCAGGTACTCCTGTAAAAGATGAAGATCAAATTACCCTTAGAGAAGAAAAAAAATATGTAGGTAGAGGCGGGCTGAAATTAGAATTTGCAATTGACCAGTTTGGCATAGACCCAAAAGGTTTGACTGCTTCAGACATTGGAGCTTCAACCGGAGGATTTACTGATTGCCTGCTTAAGCGCGGCGTAAAGCGGGTATATGCCGTAGATGTTGGCTATGGACAATTTGATTATTCTTTGCGTAACGATAAGCGTGTAGTTCTTTTAGAAAGAACTAATGCAAGATATTTAACACAGAAGGAAATTCCCGAGCAGTTAGATTTGGTTGTTATGGATGTGTCATTTATTTCCATTGTAAAGATCCTTCCTGCTCTTATTCCTTTGATGAATGAAGAATCGAGCATCATTTCACTTATTAAACCCCAGTTTGAAGGAAAGAGGGAATATCTGAAAAAAGGCATTGTCAGGGATAAGGAGATACACAAGGAGATATTAATTAATCTTATTGCCGGTATTTCACGGCTGGGACTTTGTGTTACAGATGCTGCATACTCTCCTGTGAAAGGGGGAAAGGGGAATATTGAATTTTTTTTTCTGATAAAAAAACAAGGAAAACTTGTGAATTTTCGCCATATTTATAAAATAATAGATGAGGTATGGGAAAGGATGGCAAGATGAAAATAGGAATTTTTTACCTTGATGGAGTAGAAATTAAGGAAACAGCTGACGAGCTTGCTAATTTTTTTAGAAAAAGAAACATAAAAGTATTTATCAACGAAAAGCTAAGAAGCGCTAAGCCCGACAAAGACACTGTTATTATAAGCCTTGGCGGAGACGGTACTTTTTTGAAGGCTTCACATTTGGGTATAGAAACGGGGGTGCCTGTACTCGGCATCAATTTGGGCAATCTTGGCTTTCTTACAGATGTTGAGGCAAGAGATGTTTTTAGTGCCGCTGAAGAATTATTAAAAGGGGATTTTTTCATCGAGAAAAGAGCTATTCTTAAGGGGTTAAGCCTTGGTGAGGGAAGAAAAGAAGACACATTTTTTGCTGTCAACGATTTTGTTTTAGTACGGTCTATCCGGGAAAGAATGATGTTTGCTGAAGTTTTTGTCAACGGGATGCGAGCCGGAAAGTTTAGAAGTGATGGAATTGTCATTGCAACACCTACAGGCTCTACTGCTTATGCCCTTTCTCTCGGAGCTCCTATTATTACTCCATCTGCTTTAGTGTATGAACTTGTGTTTATCGCGCCACATAAGCTTTCAGCAAGGCCTGTTATTTTTTCTGGAGAGGACCAGCTTTCTTTGAGAATTCTTTCAAAAGAACCCATTTCTTTTCAGAGGGATGGCGAAGAAGTTCTTAAACTAAAGATGTTTGACAGAGTAGTCTTTGAAAAAGCTGATTGTGAGCTTTGTATTGTGCACTTAAAAAAGAAAAACTTTTTCAATGTATTAAACAAAAAGTTTGGATGGGGGGAATAAATGCTTGTTGGCATTCTACTAACAGATTTCGCGATAGCTAAAAAAGTTGAGCTGGCTTTTGACAGCAGTCTTGTTATTATTTCCGGGGAAACAGGTACAGGTAAAACGATCCTTATGAGAGCACTTACAGCGGCTTGCGGCGGGGATGCAACAAACAATTTGATCCGGGCGGGAAGCAATAAAGCGCAGATTGAAGTAAGTTTTATGCTTGACGGAGCATCCAAAGGAGTTGATGTTCTAAAGAAACTTTCTCTCTTTGAAGGAGAGCCCATAGTGATACTTTCCAGGGTGATCGATAAAAACAGGACAAAAGGTATCATTAACGGCCACCCTATGCCAATAAAGAGCTTGATGGAATTGGGATCCAGCCTTATTGATATGCACGGACAGCATGAGGTTCAATCTTTGCTGAACAGCTCTACACATATTTTATCTCTCGACCGGTTTGGCGGAGAATCCCTCCTCTCTTTGAAAGAAAAGGTGATTGCAGAAATTGCTGCCTACAGAAGAATTTCAAAAGATCTTAACGACTTAATTGAACAGGATAAAAAATATCGGGAAGAGCGGGATTTTATTAATTTTGAGGTCGAAGAACTTGAAAAAGCGGGGCTGCAGGAAGAAGAGGAAGAAGGGTTAATTAAAGAAGAAAAAATATTATCTAATGTACAGGAACTTGCAAACCTTATTGGTAATTCAAGAACTTCCATATCGGGCGAAGGAAATCGTAGTATTTTGGATCTTACTGAATTAGTTTCTGCAAATCTTACACGTGCTTCTGTTATTGATCCGGATCTTTCTTCTCTCAGTGAACAGATGGAGAGTATAAGTGTTCAACTTAAGGAGATTGATAGAGATCTTGCGCGATATGACGGGGCTATTATTTTTGATACAGACCGCCTTTCTTTTATTGAAGAGAGACTTTCTTTGCTGTCTGCGTTAAAACTGAAGTATAAGAAAACGGTTCCTGAATTGATTAACTACTTGAGTGAGTTGAAAGAGCGGCTGCAATCTTTTAATTCGCTTGAAGCGAAGATTATGGAGTTGAGTAAACAAAAGGAAGAATTTCTTTCCGAAATAAAAATAGATGTTTCAGAGCTTTCTTTAATGCGAAAGGAGACTGCAACCAGGTTTCAAAAAGAAGTGCTAAACGAATTAAAAGACCTTGCCATGGAAAATGCTGGCTTCAAAGTGTCATTTAAGACTGTTGCGGATGAAAACGGAATAGAGATAGATGGTAAAATGGTAAAACTTTTTCCTGACGGCATTGATCTCGTTGAATTTCTTATTGCTCCAAACCCAGGGGAAGGGTTTAAACCGCTTGCGTCCATTGCTTCTGGTGGAGAGCTTTCCAGAGTGACACTTGCAATAAAGAAAGTGCTTGCTGAAGTAGACGAAATTCCCGTGCTTATATTCGATGAAGTAGATGCAGGGATAGGCGGGAAAACGGGTGAAAAGGTAGCAGAGAAATTACGTGAAATATCTAAGTATAGACAGGTAATCTGCATAACACATCTTCCACAAATTGCATCTCTTCCTGGAGAACATTTTGTGGTGGAAAAAGTGGTTGAAGATGGGGAAACGTTCCTTAAGACAAGAAAACTTGAGGAGTGCGAAAGAGTTAATGAGGTTGCCCGGATGATTTCGGGTACAAATGTTACTACAACGACAATAAGCCAGGCTAAAGAGCTGATAGGCAGGTGGGAATGAAAATTTTAGTGATTAATCCAGGTTCTACATCAACCAAAATTGCTGTTTTTAACGGGAGAGAATCTATTTTTATAGAATCTATTCATCATCCTACAGATATCCTTTCGCAGTTTAATTCACTTAAAGAACAAAAAGATTTTCGCAAAGAAAAGATTTTGGAGGTTTTAAAAAAGCATAATATTTCTTTAGATCAATTGGAGGTTGCCATCGGAAGGGGTGGTATTTTAAAGCCGATTGAGGCAGGTGCGTATCGCGTCAATGATGCATTAATAAACGACCTGATCCAGTCGAAAGTGGAACATGCTTCTAATCTTGGCGGTATAATTGCATATGAGATAGCGGCGGACCTCGAGGTTCCCGCGTATATAGCAGACCCTGTTTCTGTTGACGAATTTGAAGAGGTTGCAAGGATATCCGGATTAAAGGAGATAAACAGGATTTCATTGCTGCATACACTGAACATCAGAGCTAATGCATTCCGGTATGCAGAAGAAAGCAGTAAGAAGTTTGAAGATTTGAATATTATAGTTGCACATCTGGGAGGGGGAATATCCATCGCACCCCTGCGAAACGGAAAAATTGTTGATGTAAATAATGCGAATGAAGGAGGGCCATTTTCGCCTGAGCGGACGGGAAGTTTGCCGTCAATTGGTGTTGTAAGGATGTCATATTCCGGCAAATATGAGAAAAATGAACTTGTTCGTCTCTTCACAAAAAAGGGAGGGCTTGTTTCTTACCTTGGTGTAAATAGTATGCCTGAAGTGATGGAAAAAATCAGAAAAGGGGATAAGTACGCAAAGCTTATAGTTGATGCGATGTGCTATCAGATTGCCAAAGAAATTGGGGCTATGGCGACTGTTTTGAAAGGAAATGTCGAGGCAATAATTTTTACTGGCGGACTTTCACACAACAAAGAGCTAATTGCTGAGTTGAGCAAGAGAGTGAGTTGGATTGCTCCAATTGTCGTTTACCCTGGCGAGGAAGAGATGAGTGCTCTTGCAATGGCAGCATTCAGGGTTTTAAAAGGTGAAGAAAAAGAACGGGAGTATATCTAAGGAGGCATTGATGATAAATAGTTTTGAGGAATTGTTTTTGCATCTTAAAGGAAATGGCCGGGAAAACATTGTCGTAGCAGGAGGAGAGGATATTGAGGCAGTAAAGGCGGTAAAAGAAAGCTATGACTATGGTTTTGGCAGAGGCATACTTGTGGGTGACAGGGATAAGATAGAGGATGTGTTATCCCAGTTTCCTGATAAAGATTTTGTCGAAGATATTATTCATGCAGTTACCGACGAGGAAAAAAGCTCTCTTGCTGTGCAGAGGGTTAAGAAGGGGGGCGTTCTTTTAAAAGGGCAGGTAAAGACTTCCAAGCTTCTAAAAGAAGTTTTAGATAAGGAAAACGGATTAAGAACCGGCAGCATTATAAGCGATGTGTTTGTATTCGAAGATCAGCGGGAAGAAGGGCAAAAGCTTGTACTTATGAGTGATGGCGGCGTAAATATTGAGCCAAATATTAATACGCTTGTTTCTATTGTTAAAAATGCTGTTATGGTTGCTCATAAATTGGGAAAGGAGAACCCGCTTGTAGCTATGCTTGCTGCGGTAGAAGTAGTGAACCCCGATATGGAGGAAACAATTGCTGCGGCTGTTATTTCTCAAATGAATAAACGGGGGCAGATAAAAGGCTGCACGATAGACGGGCCATTGGCTCTTGATAATGCAATTTCGCAATATGCTGCAAAGAAAAAGGGAATTAAGTCTGCTGTGGCGGGTGTGGCAGATATTTTAATAGTGCCAAATATGGCTGCGGGAAATATTTTTGGAAAAGCTCTTGCATATTATGCAAATTTTAAAAATGGTCATATAATAGTTGGAACAAAAATGCCCGTAATGATACCTTCGCGGGCTGATACAAGTGATGTTAAATTTAATTCAATAGCGCTTGCAATTGCAAGCAAAAAATGAATAACAGGAGGCTAGTAATGGAACAAATCAGACGATTAGATGAAATGGTGGAAGCTGTAAAAAGCAGAAAAAAAAGAGTTTTATCGGTTGCTTACGGGCAGGATGTTCATACTCTTCAGGCTGTTGAAAAAGGGGTGAGGGAAGGGCTGTTTAATGCAATAAATTTTGCAAATAAAAAAGAGGTTGAGAAAGCAGCCAGCGAAAACGGTATTGATATTTCACTTTTTGAGGTTGTCGATGTACCGGACGAGAAGGAAGCAATCAGGCAAGCTGTCAGGTCTGTAAAGGAAAAAAGAGCAGACGTGCTTATGAAAGGATTTTGTCAGACTGCAAACTATATGAAAGGTATTTTAGATAAAGAGGAAGGACTTCTCCCTCCGGGAAATATTCTTTCTCATACTACCGTTATAGAAATTTCTACTTATCCTAAATTACTTGTTGTTTCGGATGTTGCTGTAATACCATTTCCTGACCTTAAAATGAAAGCGCAGATGATTAACTACAACGCAAGTATTGTTCGTAAATTTGGGGTAGCTGTGCCAAAAGTTGCTGTAATTGCGGCAGCGGAGACTGTAAATTTGAAGATGCAGGCAACTATAGACGGTGCATTACTTTCTAAAATGAACGAAAGAGGGCAGATTAGCGGCTGCGTGGTTGATGGACCGCTCGCACTGGATCTTGCAGTTTCCAAAGAATCGGCATTAATTAAAAAAGTGAAGTCTGAAGTCGCAGGTGATGCTGATATTTTGATTTTCCCTAATATTGAAGCCGGAAATGTATTTTATAAATCCGTTACGAAGCTGGGAAATGCCAAGATTGCAGCAGTTGTGACTGGTGCGATTGCACCAGCCGTTCTTACTTCCCGTGGCGACAGTGAAGAGGCTAAATTTTATTCTTTAGCGTTAGCTGCGTTTATTTCAGAAAAATAAATATTTAGCAAAATATGATATAATAAACAATGGTTTGAATGTTGAAAAAAAGATAGAAGGGGTGTAAAAATGGGTAAAAATGGTGAAAAAGGGTTTTATGATGAAGTAAATCCTGATGATGTAGAGTCAATTCTTGCAAAAGCAGGTGAAGAGAAATTACAGCGTGTAGAGATTGAAAAAGCTGTTCCTAAGGATGTAGAGTCAGGTTCTGTTGAAGCAGGTGAAGAGGAATTACAGCATGCAGAAATTGAAAAAGCTGTTCCTTCCGATGTAGAGTCAGGTCCTGTTGAAGCAGATGAAGAGGAACTATCGCATGAGTCAGCCGAAGACATTATTCCGCCTGAAGTAGAAAAAAGGGAGGAAAAAATGGATTCTATGAACACAATTTCGAAAGATTATGTCCCCACAGTTTTTAAGAGAGGAGACACTATTTCTGCCACTGTTGTTAAGATTGAAACAACTGGTGTGATGGTAAACGCAGGGGGTAAAGTTGATTATTTTATTCCACTAAAAGGACTTTCTGCTGAGCCGATTACTTCACCCGAGGAAGTTGTAAAAATTGGTGATAAAATTAATGTTTACGTAATAAAGACGCGCGATGCCAAGGGTGGCGTTATTCTTTCGAAGAAAAGGGCAGATTATGTAGGTGAATGGGATGAATTAAGCAATGCCTTTACTGAAAATAAGAGGATTAAAATAAAAGTAATTAAAGCGATTAAGGGCGGGTTGTTAGTAAATGTATCTGGTATTGTAGGATTTCTTCCTCAGTCGCATGTAGGTATGAAGAAAGGTGAAAGCCTTGAAACATTTATCGGCAAAGAGATGGAAGCTAAGATACTCGAGATAAACCCAACTATTAGACGTATAATTGTGTCATGCAAGGAAGTACTCAGAAATGAGAGAGAGAAAGAGAAAAAAGAGGCACTTGTTAACCTTAAAAAAGGCGATGTTATAAGCGGCGCAGTAAGAACCATAAAAGATTTTGGTATTTTCGTTGATATAGGCCATGGCATTGATGGGTTTGTTCGATTAAATGAACTAACCTGGGGAAGAAGAAAACCACCCAATGAAGTTGTTGGGTTAGGTGAAGAGGTTCAAGTGAAAATTTTGAGTATAAACCTTGATACAGGCAAAGTAGCTTTAAGTTTAAGACAGACAAAACCGTATCCATGGGATGTTGTCGAAGAAAAATTTCCCGAAGGCAGTATTGCTGAAGGTGCTGTAATACGTATTCATCCATTCGGTGCAGTTGTAGAACTTGCGGAGGGTGTTACAGGGCTTATTCATATTTCTCAGCTGGATAAAACGCGTGTTAATAACGTTGAGGATGTTGTGAAACTTGGTGACCAGGTAAAAGTAAAAGTGCTTAGTATCGATAAGGAAAAGAGAAAAATGCGGTTGAGCAGGAAGGCAGCGCTCGAAGATGATGCAGAGGAAGAAGATGCGACAATTTAGCGAAACAAAGATGGATATCAACAAAGTTAAGCAATTTCTTCCTCACAGGGAACCTTTTCTTTTTGTTGACGAAATTACTGAAGTTGTGCCGGGAGAGAGTGCTACAGGGGAAAGGAAGCTCCGCGAAGACGAATTTTTTTTTAAAGGGCATTTTCCAGAGATTCCTGTTTTCCCGGGTGTGCTGATGGTAGAGGCAATTGCTCAAACATCGGCTTTTATGATAGTTACACTGCCTGGCAATGAAAAGTTATTTGGGGTATTTGTGGGAATAGAAAATTTTAAATTTAAAGGAATAGTACAACCTGGAGACACCGTGATAATGAAAGCAAAGCTTCTTAGCTTCCGACACAATGTTGCAAAAAGTGAAGGGAAGGCTTTTGTAAATGGAAAACTTGTTGCTGAAGGTACCGTATTTGCATTTTTTCATGAAAGTAAAGAGGCATTAAAAGGAGGAAAAAAAGAATAATATGAGTAAAGTAGGAATACTTGGCGTGGGGAGCTATCTCCCGGAGAAAAAAGTTACAAATTTTGATTTAGAGAAAATTTTGGATACATCTGATGAATGGATAAGGACAAGAACCGGTATTAAGGAAAGGAGATTTGTTTCTCCGGATCAGGCAGCCAGCGACCTTGCTGCTGAAGCAGCAAGGCGGGCAATGAAAGATGCAGGCATATCTCAGGAAGATATAGATTTAATTATCGTTGGGACAAATTCCCCCGATATGCTTTATCCTGCAACGGCTTGCCTTGTGCAGGATAAGATAGGAGCTAAGAATGCTGCTGCTTTTGATCTGCAAGCTGGTTGCACTGGATGGGTTTATGCATTTATTGTTGGAGCACAGTTTATTGAGACGGGGATGTACAAACATGTGCTTGTTATTGGCGTGGAAGCAATTACCGGAATGATGGATGAAAAAGACAGGGATACTTATGTTTTGTTCGGTGATGGCGCTGGTGCAACTGTTTTAGGCAAAGTAGATAAAGGTGGACTGCTTTCTTCAGCGCTTTATGCTGATGGAAGCCTTGCAGAACATCTTATTCTTCCTGCTGGAGGTTCTCGTCTACCACTTAGTCAGGAAGTGCTGGATAAAAGACTTCAATACATACGGATGAATGGACGCGAGGTATTTAAATTTGCTGTCAGAGAGATTGGGAAGGTTTCTCTTGATACTATGAAGAAAGCGGGCCTTACTGCGGATGATATTAGATGGTTTATTCCTCATCAGGCGAATTCCAGAATCATTGAAGCAGGGATAAAGAGAATTGGAATACCTGAAGAAAGAGTAGTTGTGACTCTCGATAAGTACGGTAATTCTTCAGCTGCAACGGTTCCGGTTTCACTGGATGAGATATATAGGGCAGGTAAAATAAAGACTGGAGACAAACTGCTTATGGTGTCATTTGGGGCTGGAATGACATCAGGTGGATTTATTGTGGAGTGGTCAAAATGATAGGGTTTGTCTTTTCAGGACAGGGTTCCCAGTATGTTGGAATGGCGGGTAAAGTACCGGTTTCTTCTGTAAAAAAAGAATTATTTGTAAAAGCCTCGGATTTTCTGGGATTTGATTTGGAACATTTATGCGATAACGGACCTATTGAGGAACTTACATCAACTGATATTGCCCAGTCTGCCTTACTGACGGTATCTGCAATATATGACACACTGCTTAAAAAAAGAAATATTTTACCAGATGCTGTAGCGGGACATAGCTTAGGTGAATTCTCTGCACTTTTTTCTGCTGGGGTGCTTTCGTTTGAGGACGCTTTATTTCTTGTAAGAGAAAGAGGGCTTCTTATGAAAAAGGCATCTGAGAAAGCTCCGGGCAAAATGCTGGCGGTAATAGGGCTGCCAGACGAAAGGTTAAAAAAAGTGATAGAGGAATCATCCGATAAAGGTGTGATAGTGGCGGCAAATTTTAATTCTCCAGGGCAGGTAGTTCTTTCTGGCGCAGATAAAGCAATTGAAAAAGCTAAAATTGTAGCAAAGGAGCATGGCGCAAGGATGGTAAAAATTTTGAATGTTTCAGCGCCTTTCCACTCTCCCCTGATGGAACCTGTAGTGCCTGAAATGAGTAGATTTATTGATTCTGTGCAATTTAATAAACCTACCATTCCTGTTGTGCAAAATGCTACAGGAAAAGTCGTAAATACAGTGGAAGAGATAAGAGAAAATTTAAAAAAGCAATTTACATCGCCAGTTCTTTGGACAGACTCACTGAATACAATGTCAGAAATGGGTGTGGATAAATTTATTGAAGTAGGTCCCAAGGATGTGTTAAAAGGATTGATAGGAAGGACGTTGCGTGGGTGTGAAATAGAAACTGCGGAGGTGTTGTTGAATGCTTAATATTAATTTAGCAGGGTTGAAGGCGGTTGTTACTGGCGGTTCCCGGGGAATAGGCAGAGGTATTGTGCTTACACTTGCAGACTGCGGTGCGGATGTTGCTATTATTTATGCTCATAATAGTGAGGCTGCATTGGAAGTGCGAGGTGAAGTAGAAAAGAGGGGAAGAAAGGGCCTTGCTCTAAAATGTAATGTATCGCGCGAAGAAGATGTAGTAAGGACACTGGAAAATGTGTATAGTGAGTTTGGCCGTATTGATATTCTTGTGAACAATGCAGGCATCAACAGAGATACATTGATGTTGCGAATGACTCCTGAAAATTGGGATGAAGTAATTGAAACGAATCTTAAAGGTTCATTTCTTTTGACTAAGCAGGCCGCTAAATACATGATGCAAAATAAATTTGGCCGAATTGTTAATATTTCTTCCATTGTAGGCATCACAGGAAATGTGGGACAGGCAAACTATGTTGCTTCTAAAGCCGGAATAATAGGTTTAACCAAAACTACCGCAATAGAATTTGCATCAAGAAATATTACTGCAAATGCCATTGCCCCTGGTTTTATCGAGACGGATATGACAAAGAAGTTACCGGATCGTATAAGAGGTGAATTTTTAAAAAGAGTTTTGCGGAGAAGAATTGGAACGCCGGAGGATGTTGCAAATGTTGTGGCATTTCTTGTTTCTCCTCTCGCTTCTTATATAACTGGAGATGTTATCGTTGTCGATGGAGGATTATCTCTGGGTTAATAGCAGATAAATCAATATATCTGTGTCTTAATTTTTTTCTGAAGAAGAAAATTCCCGCTTAGATGTATTGATTTATTTTTGGTATTGTTTTTAAAAAAAGGAAATTTGATTATAATATAATTTCAGAATGTAGTTATTTTAATTCAAAAATAAAAAGGAGGTTTTATTGAAATGGATGAAAAAGAAATTAGAGAAAAGGTGAAGGAAATTATTAAAGACAAATTGGGTGTAGAGGATGACAAGATTGTTGATGATGCAAAGTATATTGATGATTTAGGTGCAGATTCTTTGAGTCTTGTGGACATTGCTATGGCGTTTGAAGATGATTTCGGAATGAAGATCCCAGATGAAGATATTGAAAAAATCACGTCCGTAAAAGATACTATTCAATACATTAAGGACCATGTAAAATAGATATGAGAAGAGTTGTTATAACAGGTTTAGGTATTGTATCTCCTATTGGTATTGGGATAGATTCATATTTTGAGGCGCTTCAAAAGGGACAATCTGGTGTTGGTAGAATTTCACTTTTCGATGTGTCTGATGATTATTCTGTCCAGATTGCAGCCGAGGTAAAAGATTTTAAAGCTGAGCAGTATTTTGATGTAAAAGATGCAAAAAGGCTTGATAGAGTTCAACAATTTGCTTTTGTTGCTGCAAAAGAGGCGGTAGAAAATGCCGGCATTATGCCAGAAAAAGAAGATCTTGAAAAAATTGGGGTATATGTTACTTCTGGCGTAGGCGGGCTGCGTTCAATAGAAGATCAGCAGAAAGTGCTTATGGAAAGAGGTCCCAGGCGAATAAGTCCATTTCTCATTACTCAATTAATTATTGATGCTATTCCGGCGTACATTGCTCTGAAGTATGGATTCAAAGGCGCGACACTTTCTCCAGTAAATGCTTGTGCGTCATCTACGCAGGCAATCGGTGAAGCACTTCTTGCCATACAAAGGGGAGAGCTTGATGTTATAGTTGCTGGTGGTACTGATGCAGCGATTACACCATTGGGAGTTGCGGCTTTTGCATCAATGAGAGCGCTCTCAAAGCGTAATGATGCTCCTGAAAAAGCTTCCCGCCCCTTTGATAAAAATAGGGATGGTTTTATTATGGGCGAAGGCGCAGGAATGCTTATTCTTGAATCTTTGGAACACGCAGAAAAACGGGGAGCTCATATTTATGCCGAACTTTCAGGTTACGCTTCCACAACAGATGCTTATCATATAACAGCACCTGACCCTGAAGTAAAACAAATTAAACGTGGAATGCAGACCGCTATGCAAAAAGCCGGAGTAACGGAAGTGGATTATATTAATGCGCATGGTACATCTACTCCTTTAAATGATAAATACGAAACGA
Organism: Caldisericota bacterium; assembly: GCA_030621215.1. GTDB lineage: Bacteria > Caldisericota > Caldisericia > Caldisericales > Caldisericaceae > UBA646. The sequence continues at coordinate 2,438 of JAUXIC010000019.1, read as the reverse complement.
AGGCAATTAAAGAAGTATTTGGCGAGAAGGCGTACGATATTCCTATAAGCTCTACGAAATCCATGATAGGCCACTTATTAGGTGCTTCTGGAGCTGCCGAGTCTGTTGCTACTATGCTCTCAATAAAAAATGGGATTATTTTCCCTACGATAAATTACGAGGAAAAAGACCCTGAGTGTGACTTAAATTATGTGCCAAACGAGGCGATAAAGAAAGATGTGAATGTTATTCTTAAAAATTCGCTTGGTTTTGGCGGGCATAACATTTCATTGGTTTTCAAAAAATTTAGATAAATAATAAGGCCGGCACTTTTCAGTACCGGCTTTATTCTATTAAATTTTAATCATTTTTTAGTTTTCTTTTATTATATTTTCTATGAACTTTATTGCATCTTGTTCCTCAACGATAAATTTTTCTCCTGTTTCTCTTTTCTTTATTTCTATTTTTCCGTTCTGTTTGAATGTTCTTCCAACGATAACCTGAAATGGTATGCCTGTAAGATCTGCATCATTAAATTTTACTCCTGCACTTATATCATCTCTGTCATCTATAATTGTTTCGATATTCCTTTCTTTGAATAGTTTGTATAATTTTTCTGCTTCATTTCTTATTTCGCTATCTGACATATTGAGGGGTATTATTTCTACTGTAAATGGAGCGACAGATACAGGCCATTTTATCCCGTATTTATCATTATATTCCTCTATAATTGCAGCAAGAGTCCGTCCTACCCCTATGCCATAGCAACCCATGACAAAGTATTTTTCTTTTCCTTCGCTATCCAAAAATTTTGCATCCATCTCTTCTGAATATTTTGTCCCGAGCTTAAATGTGTGCCCTACTTCAACGCCTTCGTACATTGTAAGCGGCGTGCCGCATTTTGGGCAAAGATCTCCTTCTTTAACTTTTCGTATGTCCGCTACCTTCTCTCCAGTGAAATCTCGTTCGATGTTAACATTTTTAAAATGAAAACCATCCTTATTTGCTCCTGTAGTAAAGTTTTTCATTGTGCTTACCCGCTTGTCTACTACAACTTTCAGCTTTGTTTTGACAGGCCCTATTGAGCCTGTGGATGCTCCTGTGAGTTTTTTTACCGCTTCTTCTTCTGCCTGCCTTATGTGGTTTGCGCTGAATAAATTTTTTAATTTTATCTCGTTTAATTCATCGTCTCCCCGCACCAATGCAAGTACGAATTCTTCATCTATTTTATAGAGAAGCGATTTTGCAATGCTTGCTTTATCAATGTGCAAGAATTCTGCTACCTCTTCAACGGACTTTGCATTTGGTGTGGCAACTTCTTCTAAAGGTTTTTCTTCCTCGCTGGACGACAAATTTTCATCCTTGGATTTTGCTGCATCAATACTTCCTGCATAGCTGCAATGCGGACAGGAGACAAATGTGCTTTCCCCTGCATTGGTGGATTTTACAACAAATTCGTGCGAAACTTTTCCTCCGATTGCACCGGAATCTGCCTCGATTGGAACTGTGCTAAGCCCGCAGCGCTCAAATATTCTTACATATGCGTTAAATATTTTACTATATGTGTTTTCTAAGGCTGCCTCTGATATGTCAAAAGAGTATGCATCTTTCATGATGAATTCCCTTGCTCTCATCACGCCAAAACGGGGCCTTATTTCATCTCTGTATTTTGTCTGTATCTGGTAGAATGTTTTTGGAAGCTCTTTGTAAGAGCGGATTTCTCCCCGTGCCAGATCTACTACAGCTTCTTCGTGGGTTGGTCCCAGGCAGAACTCTCTGCCCTTTCTGTCTCTTAGTTTGAACATTTCTTCGCCATATAATTCCCATCTTCCTGTTTCATCCCAGATCTCTTTGGGGAGTATGGCTGGAAAGAGAATTTCCTGTGCACCTGTATTATTCATTTCTTCCCTTATGATTTGTTCTATTTTTTTTAGAGACCTTAGCCCCAGTGGCAGGTATGAGTAGATGCCAGATGCGATTTTTCTGATAATTCCAGCCTTAAGCATAAGTTTATGGCTCAGGATTTCAGCATCTTGCGGCACCTCCCTTAGTGTCGGCAAAAATAATTCACTTATTTTCATCTTTATTCTCCTTTTCAGTTTCTTTATTATATATCATTATATAAAATTGTGAATTTTTTAACATCACGGAAAAACTGCTAATGAATCCTTGTGAAAGTTGCATAAAATAAAAAAACGTGTAAAATTTGCACAGGAGAAAAAATGTTGGAAAGAAGATTAGAAAAATTGTTAAAAGACAAAAAACTGACTATTGCTGTTGCAGAATCTCTGACTGGCGGGCTGTTTTCCAAGAGGATTACAGATATTCCGGAGAGCTCCGATTATTTTTTGGGCGGTATTGCAGCATATAGTTATTTTGCAAAGGAAAAGATATTAGGCGTGCCCGAAAGCATATTACGAAATAAAGGTTTGGTAAGCGAAGAAACAGCTTCTTATCTC
>JAUXIC010000021.1 GCA_030621215.1 Caldisericota bacterium | reverse complement strand
ATTATAGAGAGAATGCTAAAAAAATCAATGGAAAGAGATATTTAGGCTTTATTTGGCAATTAGTTTTAGTGTGAATCAAAAAAGCGATATAATAAATTGTATTAATGAAACCTTTTCACCGGGGAAAGGATATAATGTATAGGAGTGTAAGATGGAAGATAAGTTAAAAATGCTTGTTCTGCAAATTAAGGATGGGAATAAAGATGCTTTTACTGAGTTTTATCGATTAACTGTCAGGTATGTTTATAGTGTTGTTTATGCTTATCTTTTATCAAACGAAGATACCGAGGATGTTGTTCAGAATACATATCTTAAACTTTATGTAATTAGAAAAAGAGTGGATCCAGAGAAATCCATTCTGGCATATATGAAAAGAATTGCAATAAATTATGCATTTAAGCAGATGAGACAGAAGAGAAAAGTGGCAGCAAAAGAAACTTCTTTTGCATCTGATGAGGGAATTAAAGAACTGGTACAAGAAGCGCTTAAAAAATTAGATGAGAAAGATCGTATTGTGATAGCACTTCATTATTTAGGCAATACATCTGTTAAAGAGATTAGTTTACTTGTTAACGAAAAAGAAGGGAGTGTTAAGTCGAGGCTTTTCAGGGCAAGGAAAAAATTAAAGGAGATGATTAATGATGAAACGATCCGACGATGAGTTAAAAGATATTTTTAATGATTTTAAGAACAGACTTCGAGTAGATGAAAACATGGAAGGGAGGTTGTTAGAAATGATTGGGAAGAAAGAAATGGCGATTCATCGCAGGAAATTTTTATTGGGGCTTGTTAGCATAGCTATTGCGGCTTTTCTTGTGATTAGTTCGGTTGCACCTGTTTTTGGCAGAAGCGGTACGCTTCCACAGGTTATTGCAGGCCTTAATCTGGAGAGGTCGGCAAATTCTTTCAAGGGTTCTCTTGGCACCGAGGGCAGGATCATTGAGGAGTTAGAAGATCAAGACCTTTCTCCTATCGACAGTATTATTATTGTTGCATTGCTTAAAGAGTCCGATGTGCCAGCCAGCGAAATTATTGAGATGAGAAATGAAAAAATGGGCTGGGGGAAAATTTTATCTGAACTTGATATCTCTCTAAATAGCATAAAAAACACACTGAATCAAGCCCAGAGTGCTGTTAGTGAAGGAGAAGGCAATGGCGAAGGAGAAGAAAACGCGGAAGAAAACCAAAACCAGTTAAAATTTGTTGTTATAAAAGGAATTTTAAACAGCATAGATATCAACAAAATTATTGTGAATGAAACAGAAATTTTGCTGACAGAAGAAACCACTATTAAATATAGAGGAAAATCTGTTACCGTAGAAGATCTCTCCATTGGGAACGAGTTGCTGGTAAAGGCAGTAAAAACAGAAGATGTTTTTGAAGCTGGGACAATTCTTGTTTTGACGGGCGCAAAGCAAAATAATGTTCCAGAAAAAGAAACAAAAGAGTTTGAATTAAGGAGTGTTATCGTCTCTTTTGATGGCAGTATCTTAACAATAAGTAATTTTGAAGGTGGAATTCTTGTAGATGAGGATACAAAGATCCAGAGAACTGGTGAAGGAAGAGTAGACATAGAATCTTTAGAAGCTGACGAAACGGTTCAAATTCATATACGAAAAGACGGGGATGTTTATCATGCAACTTCAATTGTTATTCTTGGGAAACCAGAAAGCGAAGAGGGCGAAGAGGAGTCAGAACAAGAAAAGGGAAATGCAAACAAAAATAAGAAGGAAACATTTAAAGGAGAAGTAAGCGTTATTAACCTGGATGATGGTATACTGGCTATTGAGGGCTGTGATATGCTCTTTAAAATTTGCGAGGATACGCTTATTATTTCAACCGGGAAAGCGGAATTTAGCGACATAACGGTAGGCGATAGTGTTGAAATTATTGGAATAGAACAAGAAGAAGGCGAACCCGTGAGTGTAGAAAAAATTATTGTGCTAAAAGGGAAAGGAAAGGATACTAATAACTCAAACGAAAATAGCAATAATCAGGGAAAAGAATCACACGGCAAACCTTAAAATTAGATTTAATAACAATCAACTTCTACTTTCTGCGTGCAGGGCAAACCAGGGGGTAGAAGTTGATTTAGTTTTACATTAGCCATCTTAAACGTTAAGGAAAAATCTTATTTCGTAATTACTTAAATTTTATCTCCGTTTCTACAATTCCCCCGGCAGTATCCTTTTGAATTAAAATGCATCGGGTGAAATTATCAGGAAACATAACCTTGTTTAAGTCAAGGTGATAGAGAAAGATTAGATCGTTGAGCTCCCTTTTTACTTTTATGTATGCAGATATGTTTTCAAGAATGTTCTGGTTTGAAATAATCTCTTCAAAGATTGCTTTTTCTGTAGAGATTATAAACAGGTTTGGAAGTCCTAAAACATAGAAACTGGTATCATTGTCTTTATATTCATGGAGCGTGTAATTACCTAAATTTTTTTCTATAATTTCGGCATCGGGAAGATGTATTTTTATTTCGTTTTCATATTTTTCATTTTTAAGACTATTTGACGAAAGAATGAAAGAAAATCCATCATTGTCATGCAGAATAAATTCTGCAGGACAATGTGAAGAAAAAAAGGAATATTGCTCTATAACGATCCCGTTTTTTTCTGCCAGAATGACCGATAGCCCGCTTTTAATAAGTTTTTCCCTGATCATTATGGCCTTCGGCAGTGCAACTTCGAATAATGCATTTTCAAAGCTATAAACTGGCATGGAAAACTTTTCTGCGGAATACCTGGCAATGGAGCGAATGTTTATTGTTCCGTTTTCTATTGTAAAACTTAGCGGGTAGTTAAAACTATAGAAAGGTATGTTTAGCGTGTCCTCAAAAAAACTATGTTTCTGCTCTGTGATAAAACAGGTACAATTGCTATCGTCATTCCATAATTTCTGAAATAATGGGTTATCTGATAACAATTTTTCCTTTCCAGTTATGCTATCGAAGATGCGGTTCAGCGTATCAAGGTTTTGAGCAATAAATAAATTATTTTCCCATCCTGAAATGAAATATTTTCTGTTTGCTTTGCTTGCTTTTAGGACAGGGAAACCTTTTTCCCATGTCCGGTTGATTTCAAATGCTTCTCTGTATTTTAATATTATGGCTATTCTATCTAACTCTCTTGTGACATTATCTGCTATTCCGGATGCAATAAGTTGTGTGCCATCATCAAAAATCATTAAATAACTGTTGCTAAAATTTATGTCTGAAATGAAAAGATCAGGGTTGCAATATTTCTTTGCAAATTGTTCAGACCCTTGATTAAATTTAAGCAAAAAAGGTACATCTGGAATATATCGGTATGAAATCTTTATCTGGCTTTCTGCATATTTTATTAAGATATTATTTCCTACGTATATAAAGCCAAGTACTAAAATTACTATAAGTATCCAGATGATAGTTTTTTTCATTTTAATCTGCTTGAGTGCTTTTTATAATCTTCTTTGCGATGCGAATAAAGATACGTTTGGTTTCTGTTTCTTCGCTCGATACAACAGCTGGCGTGCCGTTATCTCCGCCTTCTCTTGTTTTTGTTTCTAATGGAATTTTGTCGAGAAATGGCACTCCGTTTTCCAAACTTATTTTTTCGCCTCCGCCGTGTCCAAATATTTCAGTTGTTTCACCGCATTTTGGGCAGATAAAATAAGACATGTTCTCTATGACGCCCAATACGGGTATTTTCATCTGCGTAAACATTTTCAATGCTTTTGATGCGTCAGCAACGGAAACATCCTGAGGTGTGGTGACTATTATGCCGTATTTAAGTGGCAGACTTTGCATGACGGTAAGTGCGGCATCTCCTGTTTCTGGTGGAAGGTCTATAAGAAGATAGTCTAATTCTCCCCACTCCACATCATTGTATAGTTGTTCGATGGCTTTTGTTACAAGTGGGCCTCTCCATATGATAGGTGTAGACTGGCTGTCAACCATAAAACCGAGTGATATTACCTTAACTCCATATCGTTCAAGCGGAATAATTCTTTTGTTTTCGTTAACAAGAGGTTTTTCACTGATACCGAACATAACAGGCAGGTTTGGCCCGTGTATATCTGCATCAAGCACGCCGACTTTTTTGCCGGATTTTGCAAGCGCTATAGCAATATTTGTGCTTACGGTAGATTTGCCAACACCACCTTTACCTGATGCAATAGCAATAATGTTTTTTATTCTTTGTTCTGTTTTGAAGTTGATTTCGATATTTATTTCTGTTGCGCCAAGCTGTTTAATCCTATTGTTAAGTATTTCCTTTAGCTTCTTTAAATTTTCGTCTGAAATTTTTGGAATTTTAACTGAAATAGCGACGTTATTTTCGTTTATATTTATACCTTCTAATGTCCCTAATGATAGCAGCATCTGCTTTGTTCCTGGAATAAATGTTGTTTTCAATATATTAATGACTTGAGTTTGCTGTAATGGCATCTTTATTTTCTGCCTTCCATTAAATTTTTTAGTGAGATATTTTTAAATAATTTATCGACTTTTGATTTTGTTTTTTCCCACGGGTATAAGGCAAGACAGTCTGTAGAGATGCATGGGATATCTTTTCTTTTGCCGTAATCGCACTTAATTTCAATCGTTTTTCTTCCAACAGCCTGTATTATTTCGTACAGAGAAATATCTGTTGGATTGCGCTTAAGGATATATCCTCCGCTTCTTCCCCTCACACTGTCCAATATCCCCTTACTGCGAAGCATTGAACATATTCTTAGGATATATGAAAAAGAAATATTGTTTTCTTTTGAAATTTCTCGGATTGTTGCTCTTTTATCCTTTTTTTTCGCAAGATAAATTAGCGCTTTTACTGCGTATCCTTCAAGTGTTGTAACTAACATTGTCTGACAACCTCCTATTATATATTACAACTTTAGTCATATTTTAGCAATTTTTTATCGTGAGTCAACGTTTTTCGCCGTAGATTATGATTCGCTTTGAATCCTCAGAAAATTTTTTACCCGTACAATCTCCAAAAACTTTGATATTTTTAAAGCCAATGACCCGGAAAAGGTTGATCATCTCTGCCAAGGAATATATGCGGATGTTTCGCAAATATTCCTTTCTTAAATTTTTTCCAATAATGAAACGATGAGTTGTAACAATTGAAGTAAGAGGATGGAAATGCCTTCTTTCCAAGATGAAAACATCTTCTTTTTCTTTGAAAGTTTCGTGGATAAAGTATTTTAGAATATAATCTCTATTTTCAATGTCAATAATGAGTTTGCCATCTTTTTTTAATGAATTATAGAATCTCTTTAAAATGTCAAAATTTGTGTCGTCATCAAAATATCCAAATGAGGACCAGAGGCTTAATATTCCATTAAATTCGGAGCGAAATGATAGTTTTCTCATGTCCTGTTGTACAAATTGAACATTTTTGAGATTTCTTTTTTTCGCTTCAGCATTTGCCAATTTTATATATAGAGGCGAGCTGTCAATCCCTAATATTTTAAAACCCTGTTCTTCCAGTAAAAGTGCGTGCCTGCCAATGCCGCAGCCAGCGTCGAGCAGGTAGTTTCCTGTATCGAAAAATTTTGCAATAAAGCTTGCCTGCTTTTTTGTTGTTTCTTCTTTTTGTGTTTGAAGAAAATAACGAAGATAAAATTCATCAAAATAATCTTTTGTCCAGTCCATTAGTTGTCGTATAGTGCTTTGGCAATTTCTGCTGCAACTCTTGCATTGTTTTTTACAAGTTCAAAATTAGCATCAAGGGCTTTCCCTTCGCTAAGCTCAGCTATGCGGGCTAGGAGAAATGGTGTTACTTTTTTCCCTTTTATTCCCTTTTCCTGCGATTCTGAAACAGCAATGTCAATCCACTGGTCAACTTTGTCTCTGGGAATCTCATACTTTTGTGGTATTGGATTGGCAACAAGAATTGACGAGAAAATACCCAACGAAACTTTAGTATTATAAATATTTGCGATTTCTTTGACTGAATTTACCTCTGGTATAGTTAATTCTGATTTTCTTGTGTAAAATGCAGGAAATTCGCTGGTTTTAAATCCTACGACAAGTACACCTCTGGTTTCAAGATATTCCAGAGTTTTTGCAAGATCGAGTATTGATTTTGCTCCTGCAGAGACAACAATGATATTTCTTGCTGCAAGTTCGTCCAGATCACGTGAAATATCAAATGTATGTTCGGCATTTCTATGAACTCCACCAATCCCGCCAGTTGCGAAAACTCTGATTCCGGCAAGCTCTGCAATATAGGAGGTAGCAGAAACAGTCGTGGCTCCATCTTTTTTTTCTGCTATGCAAAGTGGAATTTCACGGGTAGAAAGTTTTAGCACATTTTTAGTGTGTCCAAGGTGCTGAATTTCTTCGTGAGTCATCCCAATGATAATCTTTCCGTTAATAATGCCGATTGTTGCTGGCACTGCACCAATTTTTTGCACCTCTTCTTCGACTGCAAGGGCAATTTGAATATTTTTGGGGTATGGTATTCCCTGGGCAATAATTGTTGACTCAAGTGCAACAATCGGTTTTCCGGTATTTATTGCATCTAAAATCTCATTATTTATTTTCATTTTATGTCGTTTTTTGAAAGGGTATAAAGCGATTCCAAACCAATTTGAATTGCAACTGTCTCTCCTTTTTTATAAATTTCTTCTGCGCCTTCTGGTTTTATTTTGTTTAATGCAACATTGCCGTCAAGGGCAAATATTGCTCCTGCTTTTACATTTCTATACTGTGAAACAATAAATACGCAGCCACTTTCCATTTCAATTGCTTTTACGCCGGATTTTACAAAGCGCTCCATTTCTTCTGTCGAGTATGGAATGTAAAATGCGTCTTCGGCAATTACTACACCATATTCTATGTTTTCGTTTATCTTCTTCCCTACTGTGATCATCGCCTCAAGGACGTCAAAGTTAGGAACTGCCGGGAAACTTGACCGAAGATACAGAGGAGATGTCCCATCGTCCCTGATACTTCCTGTTGCAATGACTACATTTCCGACATCTAATTTTGGATCGATGCCGCCAGCAGAGCCAACTCTTATAAAAACTTTTCCTCCGAGGTTAGCAAGTTCTTCTAATACGATTGCAGTAGAAGGCGATCCCATCCCTGTTGTTGCAACAGTAATTCTCGTTTCCTTATAAAAGCCGGTGTATACAAAAAGTCCTCTATTTTCATTTACAAGGACAGAACTTTCGAGAAGACTGGATATTTTCTTTGCTCTCTGCGGATTTCCGACCAATATGACGTATTCACTTATCTCTCTTTTTTCACATTTTATATGAAATTCAGCCATTATTTGCCTCCTGTTAGTTGTTTATTTTTCAATTATAAATTGTTTAACAAAACTTACAAGTAAGGACAGAATGTATATTTAGTATTTTTTTGCCATGAAAATATATTGATATTAACGTTTTTAAAATAATGAGTTGCCCCGCATGAATGATGATAGCAAATTGGATAAATTTTATCTTACAACGAGAGCATGGATGTATCTTTATATTAAGCGAGGGGATAAAATGGAAATATTGCTCTACTGGCATCGGACGAGAAAGTGTTTCATTAAATGGAAGGATTTATTGTGATCACTCAATAGTTATTTCTGTTTTCTCGAGATCCTTTAGCTCTTTTGTGAGTTTTCTTTTTGCTTTTGCCTCGATTTGTCGTATTCTTTCTCGTGTTACTCCAAAAATTGTGCCTACTTCTTCCAGTGTATGAGGGTACTCTTTGCCAAGCCCTGCACGGAGTTTGAGTATTTCTCTTTCTCTTTCAGTGAGTTTTTTCATCACTTTAGTTAACTGGTCGTTGTAGTATGTGTTGAAGGTTTCACCTTCAGGTGTAGGAGTACGGTTATCTGCGATAAAATTTTCCAGCCTGCTTTCTTCTTCATCTCCTACTGGCATTTCCAGTGACAGTGGTTGTTGTGCAAGGCGCAGGTATTTGTTGATTTTCTTTTCGGGTATCCCTGTTCTTTCTGAAATTTCTTTATATGAAGGTTCGCGCCCCAGTTCTTGCATTAACTCTTTTGTGGCTCTTTCAATTCTATTTATACTTTCTACCATATGTACCGGCACCCGGATTAATCTTGATTGATCTGCCAAAGCTCTTGTAATGGCCTGCCTTATCCACCAGGTAGCATATGTGGAGAACCTATAACCTTTACTGTAATCAAATTTCTCTACGGCGCGAATTAGCCCTAAATTTCCTTCCTGCACCAGGTCAAGAAACGATAATCCATGTCCGGTGTATCTTTTTGCAATGCTTACTACAAGCCGGAGGTTTGCCTCTGTAAGCTCCTTCCTTGCCTGGTCGTCCCCTTCAACTACACGCTTTCCCAATTCCTGCTCTTTTTCCGGTGTAAGCAAATCTATTGCTCCGATGTTTGCAAGGTAGGATTGGACCGGATTTTTAAGCTCGGATATTTCAGCCTGTACTAATGATTCTCGTGCTGTAGTTAAACTCCCCCTTACTTTTGTTATATTTTTGATATTGCAGTATACAACATTTACCCGCGCGAGAAGGGTATAAAATTCATCGATTCTCTTTACTGAAAGCGGAATTTTTTCAAGTGCATCTGCTATTTCGTTATATGTGAGGAATCCAGTTATTCTGCCTCTTTCAAAGAGTTTTCTAATTATTTCTTTCTCCTCTTTTGTAAGATTTTTTAATTTTTTCTGGTAGTTCTTAATCATTTTTAAAGATTTTGCTTTGTCTTCTTCCATAGCCGTTACCTCTTTTTTAATTTTTCAATGATTTGCTGGTATTTTTCCAGTTTTTTTCTAAGCTCAGTTTCGTCCTTTGTTTCTTTTATTTCGTTGTATAGCTCTAATGCTTCGGATTGCATAATATAGTTATTCATTCTTTTTATTGCTTGCTCTACTGCTTCATCACTTACTAAATGGGGATCTCCCATGGAAAGTGCTGCAGCTAAAGAAAATTCCTCCTCTGTGAGGTCAGTCCAGTTTTTGGCGTCAGGTATTCCTTTTTTTTCAATGTCTTTTTTTGCCTTGTCGAATATTTTTCGGTAGTGAGAATCTGGAAAATAACTAATGTCTACTTTTTCCAGTATTTTATATAATGTTTCCGGCCTTTGAATAACTGCCTGTGTGAGCAACTTTTCCGTATTTGACATTATGCCATTTACGTTTAATTTTTCTTTTTGTTTTCTGAATTTTGTGGACACAGGAGTGTATTGATTGAAAAGAATAGAAGGGTCGATGTCCAAAATTTTGCCCAATTGCTTGATATATTCATATGCCTCTACTTTGTTAGATATTTTATCTATAATTTCCAGCACTTTTTTTACAACTCTTCCTTTTCCGGAAGGACTGTTTCCTTCTGTTTTTAATTCAAAGGCAGTGATAAAATCTAAAGGATCTTTTGCATTGGCAAGAAGCTCCAAAATGCCATCTTTACCTTTTTTTAATACAATTTCATCCGGATCATGACCACTGCCCTCCACTATTATCTTTACAGTAAGATTTTTTTTGCTGCATATTTCTACTGCCCGTTCAGCTCCTTTTCTTCCACCTTCATCGTCGTCATAAAAGAAGCAAACATTATCTGCGTAACGTCTGATTAGCCCTGCCTGTGCGTCTGTGAAAGATGTTCCCATTGAGGACACTACATTTTGAATACCGGATTGATGCAAAATGAGTGCATCAAAGTACCCCTCTACAATAATTGCCTGCTTTTCTTTTCTTATACCTTCCTTTGCGATGTTAATTGGATAAAGCAGGTTTCCTTTCAAAAAAATTGGGGTATCGGGAGAATTTAAGTATTTTGGTTCGCCTTCTCCAAATATCCTCCCGCCAAAAGCAACAATTTTCCCCTGAATATCAAATATAGGGAGTATAATTCTATTTCTGAAGTAACTTTTGATTTTTCCGTCATCCATTTTTTTTAAGACGCCGGCGGTAAGCAGTGAATTTTGCGAAATGCCTGTCTTTTCCATGGCTGCAATGAGTTTCTCTCCATTTTGAGGAGCGTACCCGATCTGGAATTTTTCAATACTTTTTTTGGTTACTCCCCTTTGCGTAAGGTAGAGTAAGACATCTTTTGTGATTTGTTCCTGGAAAAAATTTGACGCGGCCTGTACTGCTTCGCGTAAATTATCTTTTTCTGTTTTGTCAGTTTTTTTGCCTGAAAATGTCGGAACAGGCATTCCAGCATCCTGGGCAAGTATGGTAATTGCTTCTTTGAAATCCATTCCATCTATTTTCATAAGGAATTTTATTACATCTCCACTTGCTCCACAGCCAAAACAATGGAATATCTGTTTTTCGGGACTTACCACAAATGAAGGCGTTTTCTCCTCGTGAAAAGGGCATAATCCTACATGGTTACGTCCTCTTTTTTTTAATTTAACGTACCGGTTTATTACGGATACAATGTCCACTTTTTCGTGTAATTCGTCTATATAATCTTTTAAGTCTTTCATCATATATAAATACGTAAGAAATGGACAAATTTCCTTTAATTTTTAAAAATAAAATATGTGTGATGTATCCACAAATAATTTCCTGGTGCAGTATTGAATGGTTTAGCGGGCAGATGGGCTGAGGTTAATCGTTTAGCGGCAGTGGATTTGGGGTGGTGATATCGTAGAATGTTTGAATTGCAAAACGATCTGTCATTGATGAAAGGTAGTCACAGATTATCTGTAATTTTTTTTCTTTGTTTTTTTTGAGATATTTTATTGGATTTTTAATTTTGAGAATGCTTGGATGATAGTTTAAGTAATCTCCCATATCTTCCGGGTTATCGTAATAATGGTCAAACAGGTATGCCATCATTCTGAATACTTTTTTCTCTTCTTTTTTGGGCGAAGAACCTATATATACTTTCTCTGTTAGAAAATTTTTCAGTTCATCCATAGCATTTTCTATGTTTTTGCTCATGCAAATTTTATCTTTGCCTTTACTTGTCTCGATTGTATCAAGAATCATCGTCGAAAGCCTTTTTGAATTTGATTTTCCTAAGACTTGGCGTATTGAATCAGGTATGTCTTTTTCATTTATGATTTTTGCCCGTATTGCATCGTCAATATCATGGTGAATATATGCAATGCGGTCAGAAATTCTTACTATTTGCCCTTCCAGGGTTGCTGGCATATCAGCATTTTTTAATTCTGATAGATTTGCCAGTCCCTTACTATGTTTTAATATCCCATCTCTGACTTCATATGTAAGGTTTAATCCGAAAACAGTTTCTCCGCTTGATTTTAGTCTTCTTTCGAGAATATCTACAACTCTTATGCTTTGCTCAGGATGAAAAAAATGTATATGCGAACTATATTTTTTGCATTTTTTGTCGATGATCGCTTCTCCGGCATGCCCGAACGGTGAGTGTCCCAAATCGTGTCCTAATGCGATGGCTTCGGTAAGGTCCGGATTCAGGCGGAGGGCCCGGGAAATTGATCTGCTGATAGTCATTACTTCAAGCGTATGCGTGAGACGATTTCGATAGTGATCTCCTTTGGGTGCTATGAATACCTGAGTTTTATATTGCAATCTACGAAATGCTTTGGAATAAAGGATCCTGTCCACATCTCTTTGGAACTCTGTGCGATGAGGGTCTTTCGTTTCAGGAGTTGCTCTCCCCTTTGTTTTACTACTCAGTGTAGCAAGCGGAGAGAGCAACTCTGTTTCTAATTTTTCGTATTCTTGCCGTAGCACTTTAGTCCTTTCCGAGTTTTTCTTTCACGGCTACCTGCGCAGCTCCCAGGCGGGCAATTGGAACCCTAAATGGCGAGCAGCTTACGTAATCGAGGCCTGCATAGTGGAAAAACTCAACGGATTCTGGGTCACCGCCATGTTCACCACAAATGCCTATTTCAAGATTATTTTTTGTTTTTCTTCCGAGTACAACAGCTATTCTGACAAGTTTTCCTACGCCATCTTTGTCTATTGTGATAAAAGGTTCTGTGGGAAGTATTCCATTTTTGAGATAAGTTGGAATAAATGTAGCCTCAGCATCATCTCTACTGAATGCAAATGTTGCCTGCGTAAGGTCATTTGTACCAAATGAGAAGAAATCAGCATAGTTTGCAATTTGATCAGCGGTCAGACAGGCGCGAGGCACTTCTATCATTGTGCCTATTTGGTAATCGATGGTTGCGCCTTCCTTTCTAAATGTGTTTGTTATGACAGTTGTAGCTTTTTCTCTAAGTGTTTTCATTTCATTAACATGGCCGATGAGTGGAAGCATAATCTTGGGTTTTGGATCATATCCCTCTTTTTTTAGCTGAAGCGCAGCTTCTATTATTGCAGTTACCTGCATTTCATAAATTTCAGGGTAGACAATGCCCACCCGGCAGCCTCTAAAACCGATCATTGGATTAAATTCAGCAAGTTCTTGTGATCGTTGAAGCTCTTTTTCTCTTTTCTTAAGAAGTTCTGGATTATCCCCTCTTTCTCGAAGCTCCATAATTTCTTTTTCGAGCCTCCCTTTTTGAGGTAAAAATTCATGAAGTGGCGGATCCAAAAGTCTTATGATGACAGGAAGTCCGTCCATTGCTATTAGGATATCGTAAAAATCTTTCTTCTGCATATCTTTCAGCTTATCCAGTGATATCATGCGTTCTTCTTTTGATTCTGAAATAATCATGTCCTGCATGAGTGGAAGTCTTTCGGGGTCCAGGAACATTCTTTCCGTTCTGCATAATCCAATTCCTTCGGCACCGTAATCTAATGCTTTTGCTGCTTCCTCTGGAGTATTTGCATTTGCTTTTACTCCCAATACTCTTAGTTCATCTGAATAGACGAGTAACTGTCTCAATTCGGATGTGAGCTCTGGTTCTATCATTGCCACTTCTCCCAGGATAACATTTCCTGCCGAGCCGTCTATTGTAATAATTTCGTCTTTTCTGACTTCAATTCCATTTGTAGTAAATCTATCACCTTCTACGTCAATTTTTATATCTTCTGCACCCACAATACAGGGTTTTCCCATCCCTCTTGCTACTACTGCAGCATGAGCTGTCATACCTCCGCGTGTTGTGAGAATGCCTTCTGAATGCGCCATGCCCTCAATATCTTCTGGAGTGGTTTCCAGGCGTACAAGTATTATTGCTTCTCCGTCCTTTCCTCTTTTGGTAGCTTCTTTTACATTAAATACAACTTTACCGCTTGCGGCGCCCGGAGACGCAGGGAGGCCTTTTGCAATTGGATTTACTTTCACGGCTGGATCAATCATTTTGTGTAGTAATCGGTCAATTTGCGTTGGAGTAATGCGAAGGACACTTTCTTCTTTTGTTATAAGGTTTTCATTGACCATATCAACGGCTATTTTTACGGCTGCTTGTGCAGTTCTTTTTCCTGACCTTGTCTGGAGCATGTAGAGCTTCTCTTTTTCTATAGTGAATTCCATATCTTGCATGTCCTTGTAATGTTGTTCTAATTTTTCTCCTGCTTCTTTAAGTTGGTTGAATAGTGCAGGAGAAAATTCGCTTAGTTCATCAATCGGGAGTGGAGTTCTTGTTCCTGCTACTACATCTTCTCCCTGTGCGTTGATAAGAAATTCACCGTATAGTTTCTTTTCTCCTGTGGCAGGATTCCTTGTAAAGGCGACACCTGTTCCAGAATCATCGCCCATGTTTCCAAACACCATTGTTACGATGTTTACTGCTGTGCCCAGTTCGTCGCTAATTTTATTAATATTTCTATATGAAATGGCTCTTGGATTGTTCCATGATTTAAAAACAGCTTCAATCGATGTGATTAGTTGCGCTGTTGGATCTTGTGGAAATTCTTCTCCGGTTTTTTCTTGGTAAAGTATTTTATAGTCTGTTATAATATCTTTCAGCATTTCAGAAGTGAGATCTGTGTCGTTTTTTAATCCATGTTTCTCTTTATGATTATCGAGGATTTTTTCGAATTCACTACGAGGGACTTCCATTGCAACGTCCCCGAACATCTGGATAAATCTTCTATAACTGTCATATGCGAATCGCTCATTATTTGTGAGCTCCTTCAGTCCCTCTACAGTATCGTCATTTAAGCCAAGATTTAAGATGGTATCCATCATACCCGGCATGGAGACTGGAGCGCCGGAGCGAACTGATACAAGTAGGGGATTTGTTTTATCACCGAATATCTTGCCGTCTTTTTCTTCCAATTTGTGCAGGTGTTCTAATATTTCACTGGTTAAATCTTCGTCTATTTTTTTGGCTTTTTGATATTCCTTGCAAACTTCTGTAGTAATAATAAAACCGGGTGGAACAGGGAGTCCAATTTTTGTCATTTCTGCAAGTCCTGCGCCTTTTCCTCCCAAAAGATTCTTCATACTGCCATTGCCTTCTTCAAAGTCATAAACTTTTTTATCTGTCATTATTGTACAACCTCCTTAACAATTTTATTGCCTATCTATTATACGTATTTGAGAGAAAAAGCAAAGATTTATACACTTTTATCTTTCTCTACAACGATTGCCGAAAAATCAGCAAATTGAAGAAACAGTTCTTTTAAATTCATCAGCATAGCAAGCCGGTTTTTCCTGATTTTTTCGTCATTGTCCATAACTAGCACTTTATCAAAGAATTTGGAAATCACAGGAGACAAACTGTAAAGTAATTTTATAATTTCTTCATAATTCATTTGTTTAAGTCCGCTTTCAATTTTTGTTCTGGTATTTTGAATCGCATCAAAGAGGCCTTCTTCCTCTTTCTCAAAAAGAAGTTTTTTGTCTATGGTTTTTGACGAGATATCTGTGCTTAGCAGGATATTGTTTACCCGCTTATTTGCCAGTACTATAGATGCAAGCTCTTCGTCATTTATGTGGTTCATTAATATATCTGCTCTTTTTTGATATGTAGTGGTTAGATCAGGAGAAAGCGCCGTAACAGCGTTTATTATATCATATCTGATATTTTTTTCTTTTAATATTCCTTCAGATCTTTCCCTTAAAAAGATTATAATGTCTTTTAATGTTTTTTCGGATTCTATTTCTTTTTTGGGTTTGTATAAGTCAATTGATGCCTGCACGAGCTCTTTTATGGGAAAAGATTCCATATCAATAGAAGCGAGTAACTGCACTATACTGTTACCAATCCTTCTAAGCCCGTATGGATCCTTAGAACCGGAAACGGCAATACCTATGGCGAAACTTCCCGTCAATGTGTCTATTTTATCGACAAGAGAAAGATAAGTGCCGATTAATGTTTTTGGGAGTTCGTCATCTGTGAAACGTGGAAGATACTGTTCTTTTATTGCTTCGCAGACCTCTGGTTCTTCTCCCTGCAACTGGGCATATATCCCTCCTATTTCCCCCTGCAAATCAGGGAATTCCCTGACGACATTTGTTAAAAGATCTGCTTTTGAAAGATATGCACTTTGCTTTAATGCCTTTTTTTGACTGTCATTCAATCCGATTTTTGAGGAAATGTAATCCGAAAGCGCTGTTAAACGGTCGATTTTATCTTTCATTGTACCCAGCTCTTTCAAAAAAATAACGCCTGAAAGTTTACTAACAAGAGTTTGTAAAGGGATCTTTTTACCTTCCTCAAAAAAGAATTTTCCGTCAAGCATTCTTGCTTTAATTACTTTTTCATACCCCTCTTTGACGATTTCGATGAAATCAGAACAACCGTTTCTTACCCCGATAAAATATGGGAGAAGTTTCCCGTTTTTGTCTGTACACGGGAAAGATTTCATGTGGTCTTCTATGACACGTATGGAAATGCATTGCGGTATTGAAAATTCTTCTTTTCCAATCGTTGCAAGAAATGGTGTAGGGTACTCCGTAAGATTTACTACTTCCTCTAAGAAATCACTTGAATATAGTGGTGTTCCATTGATTTTTTTGGCAAGGGCATGTGCATTTTTTTCAACATTATTTTTTCTTTCATCGAATGAAAGTATGACGTAATTTTCTTTGAGTATTTTAAAGTAATCAGCCGGGGTTTTTACTTTGATTTTGTTTAATTGATTGATTCTGAGGCCGTAGGTACTATTTTCTGTCTCTACCCCCGCATAGGTAAATTTTATGAGGTCTTCTCCAAATAGCGAGAGGAGAGAACGAATAGGTCTGACAAATTTAATATTTTTATTATCCCAATGCATTGTTTTTGGAAATTTTAAAGATTTGATTATCCATGGAGAAAATATTTTTAAGATATCCTCTGTTTTTCTCCCTTTGATTAGTTTTCTTGCAAACAAATATTGGCCTTTTGATGTCTTCTTTACCTGGATATCTTTTTCGTGGACACCCGCTGAAAGAGCAAACTTTTTAAACGGCATAAGTTGCTCTCCATTTTTTCCTATTGCAATGGATGTTGGCGGCCCTTTTATTTCTTCTTCTGCATCAGGTTCGTTTTCGTCTAAATTTTTGATGTAGAGAGTGAGTCTCCGTGGAGTGCCGAAGGTGAAAATATCTTCGTAGTGCAATTTATATTTTGTTAATTCAGTTTCAGCAATCGTTTTAAGATCCTTTACTGCCTTATTTAGACAGCGCGCAGGGATTTCTTCAACATATGTCTCAAGCAGATAATCCTTCATTGTCTTCCTCCTTACTCAGTACAATGTTTGCGGCAAGATTTGCCATTTTTCGTATACGCGAAATAAGCTGCACTCTTTCAGATATGCTTATAGCACCCCTTGCATCTAATAGATTGAAGACGTGGGAACATTTTAACAGGTATTGATATCCAGGATAAAGAATTCCTTTTTTTAGGTTGCTTACTCCCTCTTCTTCATAGATATTAAAGAGATTAAAGAGTTGGTCCGGGTTGCTTGTTTCAAAGGCATAAACACATTCTTCGCGCTCCATATCTTTTCTTAAGTCGCCGTATGTGTAATCATCATTCCATTGGATATCAAACACATTGTCTTTTTTTTGGATAAACATTGCAAGTCTTTCTAAACCATATGTTATTTCTACCGAGACCGGATTGAGATCAATGCCGGCTGCTTGCTGAAAATATGTAAATTGTGTGATTTCTAATCCGTCAAGCCTTATTTCCCAGCCAATGCCTCTTGCGCCAAGTACTGCTGTTTCCCAATTATCTTCAATAAATTTAATTTCATGTTGGGCAAGTTTGAGCCCTAGTGACCTTAGGCTATTGAGATATATTTCCTGGATATCTTCTGGGGGAGGTTTCAGGACGACTTGCATTTGATGATGCATATATAATCTATTGGGGTTTTCTCCGTACCTTCCATCCGCAGGTCTTCTGGAAGGTTGTAAATATACAGCTGCCCAGGGTTTTCTCCCTAATGCTCTTAAGTATGTGTAAGGACTTAGCGTCCCTGCTCCTATTTGTTCATCAAAAGGAAGCAAGAGCACGCATCCTTGTTTCTTCCAAAACATTTCTAATTTAAAAATCATTTCCTGAAAGTTCATAAATCACCTCTAGCTAAGATTTATTATATATTACTGAGTTTTTGAATTGTTTCAAGGAATTTGATAAAGTGGCCTGAATCCGCATGATATACGATAAAATTGTTTAGTAATCGTAAAATTATCTTTGTGCTATCTACAGGATTAATATTTTTTATGGGGGTGTTTGCGAGAAAAACAATTTCTTTAACTACTGCCTGCTCTACCGTTATGCCTTTGAAATTATTAAATCCCCCTGATTCGGGGAGAAAGTAATGTGAATCTTTTATTTTATTGGGCAACTGTACCGGAAAGCCGATATATTTTAAAAAATGTAAAATAAAAGCTACCAGTACCGTATCCGGGGCATTTGTTAATTCAAGCATTTTAATAGTATCTAAGATTAAATCAAATATTCGCTTATCTGGTTGTTCAAATGGTGTTAGCAATATAACCAATTCTCTTATATACGAAAATACTTTGTAGTTGTCAATATTACTTTTGGCTTCCACAAATGCATCTATGAGGGTTACATCCGTTGCGGTAAACCAATTGTTTTTCTTGTAAAGGAGAATTTTTTCATATATAAATTCATCCGAGAGGCCGGATCTTTTAGAATTGCTGGACCTCACGGAGCGCATTTGTGCTTGAATTTTACCTAATTGCTCAGAAAAGATTATAACAACTCTATCTTTTTCTTTATGCGGATAAGAGGATATTGTGATACCTTCAATTGAAATATATCCCATTAACTCACTATCTCGACACTTTTACTTGCGCCGATTCTTGAAGCACCTGCCTTGACCATTTTGACTGCGGTTTCAAAATCATGAATTCCTCCAGATGCTTTTACTCCTATATTTTTTCCAACTGTCTTACGCATTAGCTTTACGTCTTCAATCGTGGCTCCGCCTTTGCTAAAACCTGAGGATGTTTTTACATATTTAGCTCCGGCTGATACCGCTATCAAGCATGCAACTGGTTTTTCTTCCCCCGTGAGCAAAGCTGTTTCTATGATAACTTTTACTATAGCGGGGCTTACGGCATTTACAACATGCTTTATATCTTCTTCTACCTTTTTATAGTTTCCCGATTTAAACTCACCTATGTTCATTACCATGTCTATCTCATTAGCCCCCAACGTAATTGCCCTCTCTGCTTCAAAAGCTTTTGCAATACTATCCATTGCCCCTAAGGGAAATCCTACTACTGATGCAATTTTTACCGAAGTTCCCGTTAATTGTTTTTTTGCAAGAGCAACATATCCTGAATTTACACATACGGCACCAAAAGAATATTTTTTTGCTTCATTGCAAAGGCGGATAATGTCATTATCAGTGGTCTCTGCTTTTAATTGAGTGTGGTCAATAATTTTTGCTATATCGTTTTTTGTTATTTTTTTATTTGCTGGAATATAAAACATATTTTGTCACCTCCAGCAGAGTTTACAGTTTTTCCCGATTAGGTCAAGAAAGGTTCCGTTTTATTCTATTACCTCCTTTTTAAAATTTTCATATAGATTTTAATGAACCAACAATACTATTTCGTATAGATTTTTGATGAGGCAATTCGAAAATTTGCAAATTTTCCAAAATTAACTAAAATTTTTATAGAGTGATGAAAAATCGCTTAATTTAGGATATACACATGTTAATAAGAAGTCCTTAGGTAAGATAGTGAGTCCTTTGGAAAAGTTAGAAAAGGGAGGAAGTAATGAATAACAAAAGAACAACTATAGGTAGTATACCCGAAGTACACTTCGGGTATA
>JAUXIC010000032.1 GCA_030621215.1 Caldisericota bacterium | reverse complement strand
GTCGAAGATCCATACAAAAATGCAAAGAAGGAGCATATAAAAGAAGCACTTACTTTGTATCCTTTAATGATGAAAAAAGTAGAGCAAAGTAAAAATCCTCTACAAGAGGCAGTAAAAATTGCTGCTATCGGAAATGCAATTGATCTTGGAAGTAGAGCAGATAAGATTAATATCACAAAAGAATTTGAGCGAATCGAAAATTCTCGCTTCTATTTGAATGAGTTTGACATGTTTGAAGAAAGAGTAGAAAAAGAGAAAGAGATTTTATACCTTGCGGACAATGCCGGGGAAACCGTTTTTGACAGGCCGCTTATTGAACTCCTGGGTAAAAGAAACAAGAAAATCTACTATGCAGTAAAAGAAAAACCAATCATTAACGATGCGACACGCCTTGATGCAGAGTTTTCAGGTATTAAAGAAGAGATTATCTCCACGGGTTCCTCGGTTGCTGGAACAATTCTGGACTACTGCTCAAAAGAATTTATAAATTTTTTTGCAGACGCAACATTTATCATAGCAAAAGGGCAAGGTAATTATGAATCACTATCAAACAATAAAGCTCCTATTTTCTTTTTATTCAAAGTAAAATGCCAGCCAATCGCCAGGGAAACAGGATTCAGAGTCGGAACAATGCTTCTTGCAAAATCAAAATATTTTAAATAAATAGATATAATACTTGAAAAATTTTATTTTTCTTGTATATTCTCTTATAATAAAATGGTAAGAAATGAAAAAGGAGGTGAAAATTCGTCAAAAAATAGTGAAAAAATAGTAAAAAAAAATCAAAAAAGGAGGAAGAAGAATGAAAAAAGTTTTAGTGCTTTTACTGGTAGGAATTTTTGTAACAGTAGCTTTTGCTGGATGCAGAACTGCAGAAAAAGCTCCGGTAACACTGGTATTTGCAAAAGGGGACGCAGTAAGATTGGATCCGGCTGATGTGACAGATGGGGAATCCATTACAGTAATGGACAATATATTCGAAGGACTTGTCCAGTACAAACCTGGCACTACAGAAGTCGAACCAAACCTTGCGACAAGCTGGGAGCCTTCACCTGATGGATTGGAATGGACATTTTACCTAAGAAAAGATGTAAAATTCCATGATGGAACTCCATTTAACGCAGATGCAGTTGTTTTCTCTTTTGAAAGACAGCGTGATGAGAATCATCCTTTCCATAAATACGGACAATGGGATTACTGGGGATGGTGCTTTGGCGAAATTCAAAAGACAGAAAAAGTAGATGAGTATACCATCAAGATTACCCTTGACAAACCATTTGCCCCGTTCATCAGTACAATGGCCATGTTCACAGTGTTTGTAGTAAGCCCTACGAGCGCCAATGAATGGGGAGAACAGTGGTTTTCTCATCCTGTCGGTACAGGACCATTTACATTTGTTGAATGGGTAAAAGGTGATCATATTACACTGGAGAAAAATCCTGATTACTGGGGAGAAAAAGCAAAGATTGATAAACTTATATTCAAGGTAATTGATGATCCATCTGCGCGTCTTCTTGCACTCACCAAAGGAGAGGTTCACGGAATGGAATTTCCAAACCCAGATGACTTGAAAAACATAGAAAATAATCCCGATCTTCAGATTCTCAGTAAACCCGGTCTAAGCATTGGGTATCTTGCAATGAATATGGGAGAAGACACACCGGGATATCAAAAAGAGCTTGGAGACGTAAGAGTAAGACGAGCAATAGCTCATGCAATCAACAAACAAGATATAATCGACTATCTATACAAGGGAACTGCTATCGTGGCAAAAAATCCTATCCCACCAACCCTTTGGGGATACAATGACGCTATACAGGATTATGACTACGATCCGGAAAAAGCAAAACAGCTTCTTGCAGAAGCAGGCTATCCGGATGGTTTCAAAACAAACCTCTGGGCAATGCCCGTTTCCCGGCCATACATGTTCGATCCTACAAAAATCGCAACAGCAATTCAGGCAGATTTGGCAAATGTTGGAATTGATGCAGAAATAGTATCTTACGACTGGGGTACATACCTTGACAAGACAGATAATGGTGAGCATGCGATGTGTTTACTTGGATGGACAGGAGATTATGCAGATCCGGATAATTTCTTATATGTCCTGCTTGATCCAGATTCGGCAACGGTTGGATCCGCTGGAAACGTAGCATTTTACCGGAATCCTGAGGTCCATAGGTTAAACATGGAGGCAGTAAGTACATTTGACCCTGCAACAAGAGCAGAACTCTACAAACAGGTTCAGGTTCATGTCCATGAGGATGTACCATGGATTACACTTGCTCATGCAACGCAAATCCTTGTATTCAGGAAAAATATTAAAGGGTTTGTTTTATACCCAACAGGCGATTATCATTTCAATGCAACATATTTTGAAGGAGAAGGCTAAAAACTGACTAACGTAAAAAGGGGAGGATTCTCCTCCCCTTTTTTGTCACAACAAAAAGATGAGAAATTACATTCTAAAAAGAATTTTAAACCTGTTTTTTGTTTTGTTTATGGTTTCTATTATTATTTTCTTACTGTTAAGGCTTGCTCCCGGAGATCCCGCAAAAGTTATAGCAGGAGAACATGCATCGAAGGAAATAATTGAAGAAATAAGAATAAGACTGGGTTTAGATAAACCTCTTATCACGCAGTATTTTATCTGGTTTAAGCAGATACTTCGAGGAAACCTTGGCACTTCAATTCGTTCCCGTGATTCCATTATGAAAGAACTACTGCTAAGATTTCCGAATACATTTGAGCTATCTGTTTTTGCAATGATTTTTGCCGGAATAATAGGTTTTCCAGCAGGAATTATATCGGCTGTGCGGAGATATTCATTCCTTGATTATGTCAGTATGTTCATTGCACTATTAGGTGTTTCCATGCCGGTGTTCTGGCTCGGCATTATGCTTCTTATGATATTTGGCGTAAAGCTTGACTGGCTGCCAATAGGAGGGCGGTTAAGCGTCTATATTCCACTAAAACCCGTCACGCACTTCTACCTGATAGACAGCCTGATTACCCTTAACGGCCGCGCATTTTTCGATACATTAAAACATCTTATTCTCCCGTCTATTGCTCTTGGAACAATACCCATGGCATTCATAGCAAGAATCACGCGTTCCAGTATGCTAGATGTCTTACACCAGGATTATATAAGAACCGCAAAATCAAAAGGACTGCCTCAAAACATCGTTATCCGGAAACATGCACTAAAAAACGCTATGATACCAATCCTGACCACGGCAGGCACAACATTCGCACTGCTTATGGGAGGTGCAATTCTCACAGAAACTGTATTCTCATGGCCTGGCATTGGCACATACGTAGTGCAGGCTGTCTACGCAAGAGACTACCCGGTGGTGCAGGGTTCGGTTCTTTTCATTGCCTTTTTGATTGCTGTTACCAACTTAACTGTCGACATACTTTATGCATACTTAGATCCACGAATTCACTATCAATAAGGAGAAAGCTATTAGATGAACCACTATTCCGCACTACATGATGTAATAAGGTATTTAAAGAAAAACAAAGGGGCAATGTTAGGACTGCTTATAATTATTATATTTGTCCTGATAGCAATTTTTGCTCCTCAGATAGCGCCTCACAATCCAATCAAGCAAAGCCTGAAAGATAATTTAAGACCAGGTATTTGGGCAGGTAATCCGACAAATATCCTGGGCACAGATGAGTTCGGCAGAGATTTATTCAGTAGAGTTATATACGGCGCAAGAATATCTTTAACTGTAGGCTTTGTCGCCGTGTTTATTGGTATGATGCTTGGTGGTACAGCAGGAATTGTTGCAGGGTTTTTCGGAGGAAAGATCGACGAGATTATTATGAGATTTGTTGACATAATGTTTTCCCTGCCATCTATCCTTCTTGCAATTGTAATTGTTGCAATTTTGGGAAGGGGTTTAGATAAGGCAATGATTGCAATAGGAATTACTTACTCGCCACAAATTGCAAGGATTATTCGCGCAGAAACGCTCGTTGTTAAAAACACGGAATACGTTGAAGGTGCAAAGGCCATCGGAAGCCCCAGTATGAGAACAATGTTAGTACACGTTTTACCGAATGTTATGTCTCCCATTATTGTTTACGCCACACTAAGCACGGGAAGTGCAATTCTTGATGCAGCTGCCCTGGGCTTCTTGGGATTAGGCGCACAACCTCCTGCGGCAGAATGGGGAGCAATGTTAGCAAGCAGCTTTCACTCAATCACAGGCGGATATTGGTGGGTCGTAACATTCCCCGGAATAGCAATAGCGCTCACTGTGTTGGGATTTAACCTGTTTGGTGATGGCTTACGCGATTCTTTGGATCCAAAACTCAGGATATAAACCACTGATTTGCGCACAGACATTCATTTTGTGCGCCTTTCTTAGCTTAAATATTTTCCATTTGCCTTCTTCAATAACCTGATCAAAATAAAAGATTAAACGATCGAACCTTGTAACAATCCAAAAAATAATCGGGTAGCACAAAATATTCAGGAGGAAACATCAAAGTTTTAGTAAAATCTTATTGCAAAAAACCTTATATGATAGTAAAATTAAAAAAATTATAAAGCAGGGGAGGTACAAATGAAAAAATTTAGTATCTTTATAATTATTTTGTTGCTTATCCTTATTGCAAGTCTTGTCTTTGTGCTACAAAACAATGCTCTGGTAAGTCTAAAATTCTTCACATGGGAATTTTCGACAAGTATGGGGTTACTCACAATAGTTGTATTTTTTGCAGGATTCAT
Source organism: Caldisericota bacterium (assembly GCA_030621215.1). Classification (GTDB taxonomy): domain Bacteria; phylum Caldisericota; class Caldisericia; order Caldisericales; family Caldisericaceae; genus UBA646. The sequence continues at coordinate 9,329 of JAUXIC010000032.1, read as the reverse complement.
TGTAATGTGGCTCATTGCTGTGATGTTTTACATTAATGCCGCTACAAGACACAGAAAAGAGGTTCGGGAAAGAGACAGTATCATCAGAAAACTTGAAGGGGAAAAGAGTAAAATCAAGGATGAATACGAGACAAAATTAAAAACGGCTGAAGAAAAAATTAAAACACAAGAAGAAAAACCTCCACAACCCAAGCCACAGCCAGAAGCTGAAAAAACGACTGGAGAAAACATAAAAGAAGAAACTGAAGAGCAGTCAAGTAAAGAACCATTGCCAGAAAGCCAGAAGAAAAAAGGTTTATTTCGCCGAAATAAGTGAATAGAAATATAAAACGATTAACACGCATCGGAGTTATTGCCGGGTTATATGTGGCACTTACCTACCTGACTTATACATTCTCCTATACGATGATACAAGTTAGAGTTGCCGAGGCTCTCACCGTCCTCCCGTTTATATATCCGGAAGCAGTATGGGGAGTAACAATTGGCTGTTTTATTGCAAATATAGCTTCACCATTTGGGCCAATTGACATCATTCTTGGCACATCCCTTACGCTTATTGCAGCACTTTTAACACGCAGGCTTGCCAGAACAAAAAAGCTGTACCTTGCTCCTCTTCCACCTATTATAATCAATGCATTCGGTGTTGCACTGTATGTAACAACACTGGCAGGATTGCTTGGCCCAAAAGGATTGACAATACCAAAGATGGGGACATTCTCATACATATTCACGCATTTTGAACTTAGACCATATATCGCGGGAGTTATCTGGATAGCCATAGGAGAGACAATCGCAACCTATGTATTAGGATTGCCACTACTCTACGCCTTAACTAAAAAAAGAAAGAGAAATGAAAGTTAAAATAGCACTTGCACAAATAAACCCCCTGCTCGGCGACATAGAAAAAAATAGAGAAAAACATCTGAAATTTATCGAAAAAGCGATAGAAAACAATGCGCAAGTTATTGTATTCCCGGAGTTAAGCATTACGGGGTATAGATTAAAAGATCTTACAATGGAAGTAGCGCTACCCTCGGATAGCAGTTTTTTTAATCCCATACTTAAGCAGAGCAAGAAAATTGACATCGCGTTTGGATTTGTTGAAAGAGGAAGCGACAGTAACATTTATAATTCTGCCATGTACCTCGAGAATCAATCGATAAAATCAGTTTACCGGAAAATATATCTCCCTACCCATGGGATGTTTCAAGAACTCAGATTTATGGGAAGAGGAGAAAAAGTTGCCACGTTCAAAACGAGGTATGGCAATTTTTCTATATTAATTTGTAGAGATTTATTCCACCCATCACTTCTGTTCCTCACTTATGCGCAAAAAACAGACGTCGTTTTAGGAATGAGTAGTATGCCGCTAAGAGGATTAACGGAAGAAAAACCTGCTATACAGGAAACAGTAGAAAAAGCAATAGACACCTACACAAATTTCTTTTCCCAGTTTATTGTATTTGTAAACAGAGTAGGCTTTGAAGATGGATTAGGATTTTACGGAGGATCGTTTGTCGGGACACCGTTGGGCAAAAAATTGGCCTTTGCAGAAATATTACAAGAGAAACTAACTTTTGCGACAATAGACCTAGAGGAAATTTATAAAAAAAGACAACTATTCCCACTTGCAAGAGAAGAGGATTTAAATATTGTACAGAACAATCTCAATAAAATTCTGGAGGAAAACTATGGAAAATTTTAGTTTAAATTACGAGCTTGTAAAAAAATTTATTATAGAATTTATCAAAGAAGAAGTGCATAGTAACGGATTTAATCGATGCGTCATAGGATTATCCGGTGGATTAGATTCAGTGCTTGTTGCATATTTATCAAAAGAGGCATTGGGAAAAGAAAATGTAAAAGCAATCATTATGCCCTATAAAACCAGCAACCCTGCATCCAAGGAAGATGCACTTGCAACCGTAACACAGCTTGGCATTTTACATGAAATAATTGATATTACGAAAATTGCAGATGCCTACTTTAAAGAAGAAAAGGAAATGACAAACATTCGAATGGGTAATTTCCTCGCAAGAATCAGAATGAACATACTGTTTGATAAATCGCGGGAATTTAGAGCACTTGTCATGGGCACAAGCAATAAAAGCGAATTGATGCTGGGATACAGTACATGGCACGGCGATATGGCTGCAAGCCTTTATCCAATTGGCGATCTGTACAAAACACAGCTATTCGACTTTGCGCGATTTATGCAAATCCCGGAAAAGATCGTAGCCAAAAAACCTTCTGCAGACCTATGGCCAGGACAAACAGATGAAAAAGAGCTGGGAGCAAAATACAGTCAGATTGACTCCATACTAACCCTTTATGTCGATCAGCGCAAAACAAAAGACGAAATCATAGCAATGGGGTACAGCCAAAAAATTGTAGAAAATATGCTAAATAGAATCAAAAAAAACCAATTCAAGAGAACCCCGCCCCCGGTTGCAAAATTTTCTCCCAGAACTTTTGGAATAGATTTTCTTTATCCGCATGACCTCACGAAATAATACAAATTCACTTTTTCAGGAAATTGTGACAAAATCTGGAAATTTCTTTTAGCGTAGGAGTGTAGACACCAACACGCGTTGTCGAGAGTGCCGCAGCACAATTCGCAAATTCAAGGCTCTCATAAACGCCTTTTCCGTCTAAGTATGTCTTAAGAAACACCGCGTTAAACACATCGCCTGCACCAATGCCATCCAGAGCGTTAACGAGTATTCCATTTACATCATATTTTTTATGTTTTGTATGCGCCTCGGCCCCTTTTGAACCTTTTTTAATAACTACGATTCCGTTTGCTGCAATTTTATCTTTTACAATTGAGGGTGGAAAATCTTTTATTTCCTGCTCATTTGCAAACACGATGTCTGCGCTTTTAAAAATGGCAATATTGGTCTCTAAAAACCCTTTCACAGACCGTCCTATCCTGAACTGCGGGTCAAAAAAAATCTTCATGCCTTTCTTTTTTGCCATTTCAACAATTTTTACTACTTCTATCTGCACCTTTTTCTCAGTATTTATCCCGGAAGAAATATATAAGTAGCGGCATTTATCACTTATTGTTGAAAATTCTAAAGACGATATATCCGTATACGCACATTTGCTTATTAAAGCAAATGTTACCCTTTCCCCGGTACCGCCCACTAAAGTAAAGATTAAAGGCGTGGGGCGGTTACTGCGCTTTTTCAAAAAACGAATTTTATTCTCATTGAACAGGCCGATAAAAAAATCTCCAAAATGATCTTTGGATATGGGAGTAAAATAATATGGGTTCCCGTTAATTTTTGAAAATGCCAATGCAAAATTTATCCCCGAACCTGCCGGCCTCATACTATACTGCTCGATGATATTATTGCTGTCGCTTTTCATGTCATATTTTCCCTTTAAAACAACATCAAAACAGTTATCCCCGATAACAAGCATTTTCATTTTGACACTTCCCTCGCTTTTTTCACAAATAAAGCCACTTTTTCAATATCTTTTCTCCCACCACTGAAAGGTAAATCCAATGATGTTTTTGCATCTACTCCTGCAGGGTGCATCATTGTTATTGCCTGTTGCACATTCTCCGGAGAAAGCCCGCCTCCCAATATCGCAGGTACTTGAACAGCTTCGATAATACATTTGCTGATTGACCAATCGTGTACCTTGCCCGTTGCACCGACAAATCCACTCATCTGTTCGCTCTCGCCGGGGGAGTCAAGCATAATATAATCAACAATCTGGCTAACTGCAGCGGCTTTTTTTATAGATTCTTCTGATTTAACGGGAACAGCGTACATAAGTTTAACATTATATCTTTCAAGCATTTTCCTGATATCCTTCAGCTTTTCCACACTCATTTCAGAACAGAGATGCAGGATATCCATTTTTAATATCGAAACAAACCGTTCTATTTCGGCAATAGCAACAGTATTTACAATTACGCTGCTTTTTTTCTGCGCATTTTTTATAGCCGCGATTATTTTTTGTGCTTTTTCGAGCGACACAATACCTTTTCCCCTGTCTCCTGTTTCGCTCACTACAATACCAATGTGGTCAACCCCAAGTTTAACAAGTGAAAGCGCATCTTCTTCAGAAATAATCGCATAAATTTGAATAATCATCGTTTACCGCCAATAAATTCTTCAAACTTCGCAGAAGAAAAAGTGTTTATGACATCGTCTTTTGTGAGCCACGCCCGTCTTGCAACACCTACGCCATACCGCATATCTTTCATTGCTTCAATTGAATGCGCATCGGTTCCAACTTCAAAATTCAGACTGTACATATCTTTTGCTCTTCTTGCATTGATATCATCCAAATCCAACCGTTGCGGCGAGGCATTAATTTCAATTGCAATATTGCGGTTTTTCGCTTCTCTAAACACCGAATCTAAATCCAGAGCATAATTATCTCTCCTGCCAATCAGCCCGCCCATTGGATGGGTAATAACCTTCACACCTTTATAAGACATCGCCTTTATAATGCGATTAGTTATCTTTTCTTTTTCCTGATTCATTCCAGAGTGAATGCCAGCAAGACAAATATCAAAAAGAGCAAGCTCTTCGGGAGAAAAATCAACACTTCCATCTGAAAGTATATTTAGTTCTGTGCCCAAAAATATTTTAAACGGAGCAAATTTCCTGTTTAACCGCTCTATCTCTTCTCTTTCCCCTTTGTAGCGTTCAATTGAAAGGCCATTTGCAACGCCTAAAGCTCTCGCATGATCTGTTATAACTATGTAATTATAACCAAGCTGAACTGCCTGCCGCGCCATTTCTTCAATGCTGTTTATGCCATCTGAATAAAGCGAGTGCAAATGAATATCACCCTTTATATCCGACAGCTTAACAAGTTCTGGCAACCTGCCTTCAATTGCTATCTCTACTTCTCCCCTGTCCTCCCGCATCTCCGGGGGGATCCATGGCAATCCAATAGATTCATAAATACTTTCTTCTGTTTCTGACGTAATGCATTTGTTCGTCTCAAGATCAAACACACCATATTCGTTTACCTTCAAATTTCTTTTATTAGCCAACTCTCTGATTTTTATGTTATGCTCCTTTGAGCCAGTAAAATATTGAATTGCAGCACCAAACGACTCCCTTTGAATGACTCTAAGATCTACCTGCACATTCTCCCTGGAAAGAATAGATGACTTTTTTTCGCCTCTCACAATAACATTTTTTACCAAATCAAGCGAAACAAATTTATCCATTACAGGCACAGGATTGCCTGACACAACAAGGATATCGATATCTCTAATAGTTCTCTTCATTCTTCTGATACTGCCGCAAATTTCTATTTTTTCTATAGAAGAGGATTCTTTTAATTCCTCAACGATACTTTCAGCAAGCGGGAGAGCGATACCGATGGATATGCGCTCCATTTGCCTGCTTCTGATATCTTTTAGGCCTTCTAATATCTTCTTTTCAATTTTTTCTCCAAACCCTGGAAGATTCCTGATCTTCCCTTGAATTGCAGCTTTCTTTAAGCTTTCTACGGACTCTATGCCTAATGTGTCGAAAAGAATTTTTGCACGCCTTGCACCAAGCTCAGGCACTTTCTTAAGCTCTAAAAGTGACAGAGGTATTTTCTCCTTTAGCTCTTCGAGTTTATCAATGCGCCCCGTGTTAAGATATTGAAGTATTTTGTTGGCACTGGCTTTTCCTACTCCCTTAATGGAAGTAAGCTTTTCATTTTCAGCTAAAACTTCTACTGGTACAGGCAAATTCTCTATTTGCTGGGCTACTTCCAAATATGCTCTTACTTTAAAGGGATTTTCTTCGGCTAATTCAGATAATCCAGCGAGCTCATAAAATTTTTGAGCTACTTCCTTATTTCTCATTTAAAGCGATCCATCTATCTCTTTTTTTAATGTGGAAAAAAAATCTTCCATAAATACAACTCTCTTCTCTGCTATTTTCTTTGCCGTGTCTGTAAAAAGTCTTTCTGGAATATATCTGAATTTTGTCTCTAGCTCAACATTAGGTGCATGTTTTGAAATATCTTTGATACGTCCGTTAATTTTCCCGTCTAATAAATTTTCCTTCATGTAGCTGTTTAAATCAATATCAATATATATGCTTTCTCCTCTTTCCCCTGCAATCATATAAGCTCGTGCAACGCCTACAGCTCCAATGGCATCAAGTTTATCGGCATCAAACAGTATTTTTGCCTCTTTTGTTTCCGGTGCCATTTCTCCCCTATAACGATGGGTTTGTATGCAATGTTTTACGCTTTGAACTACGCTTTCCGGATAATCTAAATTTCGTACAATTTTTTCTGCCATTTCAGCACCTAAAAGAGCATGGTCAATATTCCCGCTTGAATCCGAATCCTCTTTAACGCGTGCAATATCATGCAACAAAGAAGCAATCTCCACCACCTCCATATCAACAGTATGTTCTTTTTTTGCAAGCATGCATGCAAGTTCAAATACCCTGAATGTATGCTCCAGGTCATGTGAAGATGATGAAAGCTCTTTTTTTACTATCTCTTTGATTGTATCTATCTTTTTATTCATTCTGCTTCCAATTATAACAAATTTTAGATAAACTGCGAATTATAATTTCATCTATACAAAGACAAATCCCAATATTTAAAATAGTTTAACCATCCGGATAAACTTATGAAAATATATAAAAAATATTTCATCTTGTCAAACTTCACGGTAATGAAAAATTAACATTGCTTAAAGAATAAAAAAGGAGTGCCTTTGTTGGCACTCCTTCAAAAAATATTACTTGCTTAATTACCCTTCGGCGGGAACAACTGGAACAATTTCGGGTTTCTCTTCATGTATAATCTGTTTCTTCCACTCACCCCTGTAGTAAAAGAATAATGCAACAATTGCTGCACCCACATTGCTGAGTGCCATCCCCCACCATATACCGGTAGAATCAAACCTCATACCAAGGAAATAGGCAAGTGGGATCCTTAATGCCCATAATCGAATAATATCTATTACCATGGGCTGGACATTGTGACCGGAACCCCGGAACAATGCTATAATTGCACCCAATAAGCCAAAAAACGGGATGCCAAGTATAAAAATAGACAAAAAACGAACTCCCTCCTGCATAATATCAGGTCTTCCGGGTATAAACATTTTGAAGAATGGAACCTTTAAAACATAAACAAGTATTGCCTCGAAGACAGTGACAAGCACGATAATTTTAAGCCCTTCTTTTGCAATTTTTTCTACTCTATGTATGAGGTTCGCACCCAGGTTTTGACCAATCATAGTCATAATGCCCATTCCTAATCCATTTACCGCAATAAATATGATAGAAATAAGCCTGTCTCCTACCCCGTATGCGGCAAGAACAGTTTCCGGATTGCTCACTCTCCCGATAATGCCCATGACAAGCACAAATCCGAATGCTGTTGTAGAATTTCCCATTGCAGCAGGAAGCCCTACTTTAAAAATCTTCTTCATCCATTCCCACGCCGGGATAAGCCCCTTTAATGTTATTTTTATGCCTTTTGTACCCTTAAAAAGAAAGTATATGGAAATAGCAGCTGCAATACCCTGGCAGATAACCGTTGCGAGAGCTGCGCCAAGAACACCCATACGAGGAAACTGCCACCAGCCAAAAATAAGAAATGGATCAAGAATAATATTTAATGTTACCGTGAAAAGATTTATCTGCATGGGCGTCACTGTATCACCTTTTGCAGAAAGAATACTCTGGAATACAACGGCAATAAAAATAAAAGGCATTCCCCAAAAAACAAGTTTCAAATAAACTATAGCTGTTCCAGTTACCGAAGCTGCCTTTGTAATTAAAGGAATCAGGTATGGCGTCCCAATAACTCCAAGCACGGCAATGGCTATGCCAAAAATAACAGAAAGCGAGAGCACCTGGCTTGCTGCAATGTTTGCTTTCTTATGTTCTCCTGCGCCAGTATGCTGGGAAACAAAAGCCACACCGGCCATACTGAACCCGAAGGAAAAAGCTATAAGCAACCAGATGATAGGCCATGCAATCTGCAAGCCCGCAACAGCTCCACCGCTCTCGGCGGGCGGCAAATGCCCTAACCAAAATGTATCTGCAAGGTTATAAAGCGTGTGCAGAAGCTGCGAAATCATTATAGGTAAACTCAACAGGAACATAACCTTTACAGGATTAGCGTTCAAAATTTCTTCTCTTGTAACTTTTCTCATTTTTCCTCCTAACTAAAAAACATTATAATGTAAAACTACTGTTAAACAATTTCTATTTCTACGTGCTTTTCTTCCTCTTCATCCGTTACATCAACGACTTTGCCAGAAAATTCCGGGTCATTCATTGCTTTTCTTAGCTCTTCCATATCGATGGGAACATCCTCGCCTCCTACATTAATCATATTCTTGCCCATCTTGCTTGCGATATTTAATCCCCAATTAACTAAACTGAATGGTATAGTAATATTCACCTGGGGTTTTCCTTCTTTTTTCACAAGGATCTTCAAAAACCTTTTCCTCTTGTTCTGTGGAATAGATTGCTCATCATCTTTAACTTCTTTCAAAGCTTCAATAAGCTTTACCGCCTCATCTTTTGAAACCTTGCCTTCATCAAGCATTTCTAATACTTTTTTGATTTCGTCTTGCATTATTTTCCTCCTTTTTTGTTTTTTTGAACTTCTTCAATCCGTACATCACCGCTCACTGTTTTTAAAACAATATCATATTTGCCATCTCCTGATAAAAATTCAGAATTTCGTATGTTCTTAATATTTCCATCCCTGTCTTTAAATATTACATCTCCTGATCTTGTTCTAGCTGCTATTTTTGCATCTAAATTTTTTGCCTTTAACACGCAATCACCAGAAATAGTTTTAAGAAATAGATTGCCGTTCAGGTTTGCATTATTTATCCGGACATCTCCACTAAACGAAATAAGTTCCATCTCCATTAGTGACGCATCCTGCAATAAAATATCGCCAGAGTAAGTTTTTAAAGCTCCTTTAAATTCTCCATTGTCAATAACTATATCCCCAGATTTTAATGATACGGCAACAGTCCCAAATAGATTGCTGCCCTGAACATCGCCGCTGATAGATGTAAGCTTTATATCTCCCTTGACATCATCTATTCTGATATCTCCATCAACAGTTTTTGCAGTGATATTGCCTAAAAGATGTTCAAGAGACAGATCGCCGCTCACAGTATGTAAAGCTACGTCGCTCTCAGTGGGAATTACAATACTAACCGGTCTGGATGACAATAGTGCATTCCCTACATGTATACCCAAAATATATGCTGTCTTTTTGTTTTTGTATTTCGGGCGCACGGTAAAAATGTTTTCTTCTTTCTCCACCTCTACAAACTCTTTTCCTTCCACAATCTTCACTTT
>JAUXIC010000073.1 GCA_030621215.1 Caldisericota bacterium | reverse complement strand
AACAGGAGATGATTAGTATGAGCGAAATGGTTATTAAAGCTATAAATCATTCTGTTAAGGCATTAAAGGCGCAAGATGTTGAAGAAGCAAAAAAAATAGTAGCTGATGATATACTCATTAATGAAAAACGATGGAATATTGAAGAGAAGTGTATTGCTTTAATTGCTACACAACAACCTGTGGCATCTGATTTACGTGATATTATAGTAATCCTGAATATCATTACCAACCTGGAACGTATGGGCGATCATGCTGCAGGAATTGCTAAAATTACTATCAAATATGGGAACAAATTATTGATTAAGCCATTAATTGATATTCCCAGAATGGCTGAAAAAACAACTGACATGCTAAAAAGGAGTATTGATGCATTTATAAACAAAAATGCGAGTGCCGCACGTGCAATTTGTAATGAAGATGATGAGATAGACGCACTTTATAATCAGGTTTATCGCGAGCTATTGACCTTTATGATTGAAGACCCGAGAGTAATTACGCGAGCGACTTATCTCTTGTGGGTAGCTCATAATTTAGAAAGAATTGCTGATCGGGTAACCAACATTTGCGAACGAATCGTGTTTCTCGTTACGGGTACTATGGAAGAAATTAATGTATCGGAATATTGGCAATAAACGTGACAAACTACACCTTCCTAACGGTATAACTTTCTTTCTGTTGGGATATTTGATGTTTTTCTGGTCAACGGACTGTTCTGACATATAAGAGGATTATTGTCCTCTAAATGAGTTTAAGTGTGCAAAAGAAAAGAGATAATGCATAATTAAATTTAGAAGACTTCCTAAGAAGAGAAAAAGTAGCACATTTTTGTGTATAGAAGAATACGGTTAATAAAGTAAATCTGAACTTTTTTTATATCTTTGCTCTACGTTTTTCTCCACAGCAATCTTATGAAGAGTGTTTTTAATTAGCGAAAAGACAAAATCTCATATTTTAAGGATCTGCCTTAGTGAGAAGGAAAAAGATTTTATTTGGTGGCGGCGGAAGGATTCGAACCTTCGACATTCCGGATATGAGCCGGATGCTCTGACCCCTGGGCTACGCCGCCTAACGTATTTTTCTTTCAACTCTGCGATTATTTGCAGAGTTTGATTTTTCTGATTCTCGCAGGAATTTTTTAATTTTTTCATCAAGACTGCTTTTAATTTCCGGCTTTTTTGCAATCTCGCCCATTTTTTTTACAAGCGCAAGATTTAATTTGCCATTCTTCTTTGTTTTTCCAACAGTCTTTACTACAACTTTTTCGCCTTCTTTTACAAACTCACGGGCATCTTTTACGTACGTGTCGCTAAACTGCGATACATGGATGAGTCCTATGTTGCCATCGTCTAATTTTATAAATGCTCCATATGGCATTATTTTAATCACTCTTCCGCTAAATTCTTCTTTGCCCATATGCTTATATACTATATTTATTTTCTGAAAAGTTTCAAGAGGTTTTGCCACATATTCGTAAAAAAGTTTCCGGTTTCTCCATTTATTATCGGTCCTTCTTCGTTTTCAATCCACTTAAAATAGACGATTGTTTCATTTTTTTTTGCAAGCATTAATTTTTCTCTCGCTTCTTTTTCGACAAATTCTTCTTCTGTGCAAATCACAACTTCATTTTGAAGGGCTTCATTTTCACTTTCAAGTTTTTCAATTGTCTGCTGTAAATCTAATACATTTTTTCTATTATCTAAGTAGTATCTTGTTGTTATTATTACTTCAACTGAGAGATAAATAATCAGAGCAATTAAAAAGATAGTAACTGCATTGATCGAACGTTCTTTCATAATATGAATTTCCTCATAACATAAATATACGTAGATGTTGTTTTTTGTCAATCATGTCAACATTTTCAGTGCATAAATGGGAGCATGATAAGGTATAAAGTAATATATGCAGCGGCAACCGCAGCAATAGTGAAAGGTAAACCTATCGAAGCAAACTCTTTAAAACTTACCGTATACCCTTTCTTTCTTAGTAAGCCAGTTGCTGCGATATTGGTGGATGCGCCAATTGGAGTAATATTGCCTCCAAGAGTTGCGCCGATTAAGAGCCCGAAAAGAAAAAGCTCCGGGGGTGCTTTAAGCATAACTGACATTGTCCCTACAACAGGAAGCATAGTGATTACATACGGGACATTATCGATAAATGCTGATGCCAGAACAGATCCCCATACGATAATTGTATATCCCAGAAAAATGTTTCCTCTGGATAGATTTGTCATAAAATGCGCCACATCTTTTATTATCTGGATATTTACCAATCCTTGCACTATAATAAATAAACCAGTCAAAAGAAGTATCGTATGCCAATCTATTTCTTTAACTACCGTTTTTATCATAAAGTATTTTTTCACAAGGATTTCCCTTACCACTCCGACGACGAGGAATAGTACACATATCAGTCCGTTAATGTTCTTAAACGGAAGAAATGAGGCCAGGATAAGTGCGCCAATCATTGAAAGGGCAAGGTATCCCGGGAACCAATCGGTTACAACAGTTTTTTCGTGAAGATGAATCGGATGGGTTTCTTTCCTGAAAATATAAAGCAAAACCAGGGAAGCGGCAAGTGCACCAATTTCGGTAGGAATCGCAATACTTAAATGGTGATTATACCAGAAGAAATCCAGAAAATTCATATGCGCATACCCTGCAAGAAGCATTGAAGTCGGATCACCTACAAGCGTCGCGGCACCCTGGAGATTTGCAGAAACAGCAATGGAGATAATCACAGGCACAGGTGAAATACCAATTTTTTTGCAGATAGCAAATGCGACGGGTGCAATAAGAAGAAGGGTTGAGACATTTTCTGTAAACGCTGATATGAAACCGGCGAAAAGGGCAAGCGCAAAAATGGCCATTTTTACATTTGGCATTTTATCAATAACGATATCTCCTAAAAGCGTAGGGATGTGTGATTCTATAAGAAGTGCTACAACCCCCATTGTACCTAAGAGAATCCCCAATACATTCCAGTTTATTGTTAACGCGACAGTCGTTATCGGTACAATGCTTAAAATAATAAAGACAGCCGCACCCGCAACAGCGATGTGATGTCTTTTCTTTGGGAATAACATAAGAAGTAAATAGACTGTTATAAATATGATTCCTGCTGCAAATTTTAATGTCATATGCTGGCTGCTTTTTCTCCTGTGATTCTTGGGAGCATCATTTTAGCATAACCGGTACAACATCCATAACATACCGCCTCCATAAACAAACGTTTTATAACAAGGTCACTATACAACATTTTGAAAAAAATGAAATAGTCGTATAATGATTCGTTATGAAAAAATTCATCATTCTTCTCTTAATTGTAATATTTGCAGCTGGAGCATATGCATCTGCTCTCCCCAGGCATCGTAATCCAGAAGTTCCGGTGCTTAATGGACTAATCCTGTCCACAATATCACCCCAGTCATTTTTCTTAAAATACCCGGACATTCCTATAGGAATAGACAAGGTTACTGACGCAACGAAGGTGGCAGGGCATGAGCGTTTTGATAATGAAAATTCCATATTGTTATTTTCTGAACTAAATTTATTTTCTTATACAAAGACAGGTGACAGTGAAGCGAAACTGGATGATTTAAAAAAGGATTATCTTGAGCTCGCTCCAGA
>JAUXIC010000042.1 GCA_030621215.1 Caldisericota bacterium | reverse complement strand
CGCTTTATTGATTCTGCTATCTCTATGGGGTTGAGGTTTTCCCTTTCCATATTTTCCATAAAAGCCATCTGGAATGCTTCAATGTCGGAAAGGGTTCTTACAATTGCGGGAATGCTCGTTAGACCTGCAATCTTTGCCGCCTCTACCCTTCTTTCTCCTGCTATCAGTTCAAAATAGCCGTTTTTTTCTCTTACTACAATGGGCTGTATCAGGCCTATTGCTTTAATGGATTTAGACAGGTGTATTATTGATGCTTCGTCAAATCGTTTTCTCGGCTGAAATGCTGACGGCACAATTTGTTTAAGTGGTATTTTTACCGTGTTTTCCATTACAGCAGCGTCGCAAGAGTTTTGGAGTATTTCTTTACAGTTTTATCTCCGACAATTATCAGTTTGCTTCTTGCCCTGGTCAGAGCAATTTTTATGTCTTCCCTCTGCCGCATCCGGGAATTTTTTATGTTTTTGCTCACCAGAGAGACTAAGACAATATCTTTTTCCATTGCTTCGTCCGGGGTGGTTACGTATATATCGGGGATTTTTGCATCTTCAAGCATTTTTTCAAGGAGCATTTTTTGCCTTTGATGCGCTGTGATAACCTCTATAGTGTTTCTTTCTACCCCGCTTTTTACAAGCTCTTTTATTGCTTCAAGCGTGAATACCGCTTCTGCGTTGTTCCATTTATTTTTCTTTCCATATGATTTGCCCTGCACGCTTATAAATTCAACAAATTTTTCGGGATTTACAATGTCTAAAAACACCTCATCTATTGCTTCTTTATTCGCTATCTTTATTTCTTTGTCCGGGGTGCTTTTTAATTTTGACAAAAGGACAGGCTGGATAAAGTGAAGGATATGCTCGCCAAATCTGTGTTCTGTGAGAAGCTCTACGGAATTTAGGGAAGCAGATTTTTCATTGAGATGCTCCAGAAGCGGGTATGTTAGAGAGTCAGTAAAAATGATAACTTTTTTGGCTTTTGAGAAAAGGGAGAGTGCTGTTTTTTCATCGACGCTTCTGCCGGCAAAAAGGAACAGGTAGTCAAAACTGTGTAGAGGCATAAGGTATAAATCCTTATCATCCAGTTTTTTCAGTGTGACTAACGGCTGCATTTCACCGTTTTTGTGGGGAGTATTAAGCAAATTTTTGAAAAACTGCTCGTGTTCTTTTTTGCGCGAGCTGGTTGCTATGAGCACCTTCCCGTTATCTTTTATTATGTTTTCGATTGCTTTTTTTGCGGTGAATTTTTTCCCCGTGCCTCTTTCTCCCTGCACGATGCATAGATTATCCATGCCAAGAATAAGGTTTACCGCTTTGTTCTGTTCTGCATCGTTTTCTATATATGTATTTTCTTTGACTGGCAGGGGTGTCGGCTTACTTTTGCCTGAAAGGATATTCTTTAGTTCTGAATCTTCGTATATAAAATCAAACAGCCCGCTTTCTACGGGGATTTTTTTATCCAGAGGGGTTATTCTGCCTGGTGCGGCAAGTTCGTCTTTGCTTTTTACTTTTATGTCGTCAAATGTTTTTGCGATGATCTCTCCCCTTGCTTTCCTGGTTAACGGCAATTTTTCTGCGAGAATTACTTCCTCTCCCTGTTTAAACATTGGTTCGTTATGCTGGATTTTTAGCGGATAGATGAAATCATCCTTTTTTTGCTCTGCCGCTTTTGAGGATATATCAAGAGCACCTCTTAACGGGTGCACATTTTTACTAAGTACCTTCCGAAGAATTTTCTTACTCTTTGCTTCCTTTTCCAAAAATGACGAAAAATATTTACTGAACATAGCAAACTCTTCTTGCTCCTCGCTTATTTTTTTGCAGTATTTATAGGCGGCACACTTTTCTTTATCGCACTTAAAATCTTCCTGCCTGATGTTTTTTTTAAGATACAGCAAAACCATCTTATTTCTTGTATCTAACATATTCTGTTTTTCTTCTGCTGAGACGGGCTTTTTTTCCAGAGTGCCCTTTTCACCATTAATTTCTGCAAATTCATCCTGAGCTGATATTATGCTGAGCAGGATGCCTTTTGTTGAATCTCCTTCAAACACTAATGGGAGTTTACCGAAGAACAATACATTTTCAGCGATTAGCCCAAAATTATTGGAGAGAACGATTGGTTTGTACATAAATTTCCTTCTTATGTTTAGCGGGAATTTAAGCGCTATCCGCGCAATTTCTGAATCAGCATCATTTATTCCTTTTACTGCATGGTAAAAAGTTCTTTCTTTCGCATGGCTTTTGAATTCTGTTCCGCTAAAATTCATTATGTGGTAAAAAATATTGCAGTGAGCCGATGCGTTTATTTCTACATCGCTAAGCGGCACAGCCGGGAAAAGGGATAAAAGGCTTTTGTCCTGGGTTAGAAACGTTGTTTTGAATAGGTTTCTTTTTTTTCGCAGATTTGTAATGATGAGCGGTTGTTTATTCTCTAAATATTCTTTGGGATTTTTTGTTCGAACGGTGTAGATTCCGTTTTTCCCCTGGATTTTTATTAAACAAAATTCTCCGTTTTTTCTAATATTTGTTGCTATACCTTTTATTGCATGCATTCTCACGTCCTCCTACCAGTTATTATATTTTTTTTGGGATGTTTTGCAACTTGACTTAATTGGTATTTTGGAATATAATTATTTGGTTGGATATTTTGATTAAAAAAGGAGGTGGGTAGATTGGAGAGATTTTATTCCAGGAAAGAGATGTTCACAAAAATCACGCACAGACAGAGGGAGTTTTTGGATGTTTTGTCAAATTTATACAAAGAAACTAATGAACCTGTTTCCTACAAGGATGTGGCAGCCAGGTTAAATGTAACCAAATGGACTTCTTATGACATTCTTCAAACACTGGTTAAAAAAGGCTTGCTCAGTGTTAAATACAATCTTACACCCGGCCCCGGGCGTTCGGAAATCAGATTCGTCCCGAAAAAAGTTGTTTTGAAACGTTTTGGAATGGAAGAAGACAAAAGCGAACTTTCTCTGATTAACGATTGGATGAAGACACAGTTTATACAGCATGAAAACGAGAGCATCGTGAAATCTGCTACTGTCATGGCGCGAAAAGTGGAAAGAGAAAAAAGTCCCCTATCCACCGTACTTCATGTAGTTTTGCTTTTTGCATTGTTTGCAAAGGAATTTAGATTTGATGTCGAAAAAATTGTTAACATGGAAGAACTGTTGAAGTGTAAAATGCATCATACTGTGCTTCTTTCATTTTTGGGAGAGATAATGTTTGCGTTTGTCAAAGAAGAAAGATGGGCGGCAAAAAACCTGAGCAGTTTAAGCAGAATTACTGTGGAAAAGTTTAATGTAATTGAAGAAAAGTTTGTTGAAAGCATCCCACTTATCACAGCAAACGAGCAAAAAAAAGTTTTAAGTGTTTTGAAAGAAATACTGTAGTTTTGAGGAAAGAAAGATTTAGCATATAATAGAATAGAGAAAATTTACAGACAGGTGTTTAGCCTGCTTTGTAATTAGACTACACAGGAGGTGAAACCATGAGCTTAGGCGAAAGTACAAAAAGAATTGTTCTTACAAAGGCGACAGAAAGCCTTGTATCCTACTTAAAAAAAGACCCGGAAAAGAGAATCAACAGGGCAGTGAACGCGATTGCCGGGATGGGCGAAAAGTTTTCTTTTTTGCCGGTATTCAGAGAACAGCTCAGCGGCGTAAAGCGTATTACGGATGCAGATCATTCCGGCAAAAAACTTATTGTTAATCTCATCAAAGATACAAGGGAAGATGTGTTGAAAAGGCTTGCCGTAAATTTTGCCGTAAATGCAAGCTGGGTAGGCGTTGCAAAAGAGCGTGCAATTACAGAGAAAGAAGGGTTCAATGTCCCTTATTTTATGCTGATTGACCCTACCGAGCGGTGCAACTATGATTGTGCCGGATGTTGGGCGGGCTCTTACGAACAGGCAAAAGAAATGCCCCCTGAAATATTTAACAGAGTTCTTAACGAAGCAAAGGATTTAGGTATGTATTTTATTGTTGTTTCAGGTGGAGAGCCGACGATTTATCCGCACCTTCTTGATGTTTTCAAAGAGCATAACGACATGGCATTTATGTTCTATACCAACGGGTCTCTTTTAACAAGAAAATTTGTGGAGAAACTTGCCGATACAGGAAACGCGATACCGTGTTTCAGCGTGGAAGGGTTTAAAGAAAAGACCGATGCGCGAAGGGGCGAGGGTGCCTGGGACAGAGTAATGGAAGCAATGGACAATATGAAAGAAGTAGGCGTCCCGTTTGGCTACTCCATAACAGAAACGCATGATAATCTAGAAGAAGTGTTAAGCGATGAGTTTGTTGATTTTATGATCGACAAAGGCGCGAAAATTGCGTGGTATTTCCAATACATTCCCGTCGGGAGAACTCCCGATATAAGTATGATGCTTACTCCACAGCAGCGTATGCACTCTTATGACCGGGTTCATGCTATCAGGTCCAGTAAACCTTTGTTTATAGCCGATTTCTGGAACGACGGCCCTTATACCGGCGGATGCCTTGCAGGGGGAAGAAGATACTTTCATATTACAGCAGATGGCAGTGTAGAGCCCTGTGCATTTATACATTTGTCCCAGGGGAACATTTATGATATGTCTTTGAAAGAAGTTTTGCAGCTCCCATTTTTTAAGGAAATACAGAAAATGCAGCCATATTCATCCAATTTGCTTATGCCGTGCATGCTTGTTGACCATCCTGACTGTTTCCGCAAAATTGCCTCGATGCCAGGGGTACGAAGCATGGATGGCACCGTTGAAAATATGAGCGGTGAAGTTGGCGAGCATCTTGATAAGCTGTCAAAACAATGGGAATCGGTATCAACTCCTGTGTTTGATAAAGATTTCCCCGATGTAGCAAAAAAGACTAAAGAATATAAAGAAAAGAAGGAAAAAATTATCAGTGAAGGTGGTGGAAATATAGAGCAGTTCTATGTTTCAGATGAAATAGAAAAGTAGGGGCTTTTATGGCAAAAGGCGAGAAAAAGGGAGGGATAGAGGATCTCGAAAGAAAGATTTCTCAGACCCTCCTTTTTCTTTTTCCAACGATTATCATCATTTTTTATTTTGTATTCAGGGAAACAGACTTCCGGGTTTTATTTGCCACGCTGAACTACAGGTATTTTGCCCTACTTTTTGTTTTAATGGTTGTTATCTGGCTGGTGAACGCGTTAAAGTTTTCTTTGATTGTTCTTTTTTCGAAAAGCAGGATATCGTTCAAAAAAAGTTTTAAAATTTTGCTTGCTTCTATTTTCGGCGCTAACATCACGCCGTTTTATTCAGGCGGTGCTCCCACTCAGGTTTACTTTTTGTCAAAATTTTCACGGTCAATCGGAAGGGCTGTTGCAATAAGTGCTATATATATGATACTCACTCTGATTGTTTATCTTGTTTTTTCGCTCGTTTTGTTTTTTGCCCCGCGGGGATTTATCACGGGAGTAAAACAGTATTTTTTTATGGGACTTGCGGCGTTTGTGTTCTTCCTTTCTTTTTTTGCTTTTTTCTTTATGCGTTTTCCGAAGAAGGCAGAGAAACTCATAAACTGGATATATCGTGTTCTTCTCCGCAAAGGCGACCGTGCGGAAAGGATAAAAAAGGGAATCAGCGAATTTTCGGAAGGGCTGGATTTTTTTCTCTCCCAGAATAAATTTTCTATTGTTGTCACTATTTTGCTTACGCTTGTTGCGCAGTGCCTCTTTTTCCTTGTTACCCCCGTTTCTTTCCTTGCATTAGGCGTGCCTTTTTCCTTTTGGGAAGTCGTGCTCACGCAAATTGCAGTGCAGTTTACGACAAGCGTCGGGGCATCTCCCGGAGGAATAGGCGTTATGGAAGGGGCATTCGCTGCTTTTTTCAGATCCATTGCCGGCGGAAGGGTTGCGCAAATTACCCTTTTGTGGCGTTCAACAACCTTTTATATCCCTACACTCGTGGGAGCATTCTTTTTTTACAGACTCCTCCGCGAGAAAGGGGAATAAAAAAGGGGAGATATCTCCCCCTTTTTATTTATGTACTATCGTGTTTAATGAATATACGTGATTATTACCATTCTGTTTACCGGGTCCCATTCCACTATGCATCCTAAAGATTCTCCTATAAAGCGGAGAGGGAGCATGGTCCTGTCATTTATGATAATGGGTTTTACATCATGATTATCCTTGTCTATCCATTCTCCTGCCCCGTTGACTTTTGCCATCGGATTGTCAATCCACAGCTCGATTTTCTGCTCGTTTAATGTGATGGTAACTTTTCTTTCAATTCCATCCCATTCCACCGTGGCTCCCAGAGCCTCTGCAATGGCGCGGATTGGGACAACTGTCCTGCCCCATTCCGGGATAATAACGGGCTTTGTGCCGCGCCCCGGGTCTATTTCCGTCAGAACTTCGTTTATGTACATATAAGGATTGTCTATAATAAGAGCTATTACAATTTTTTCTTTGCGCATTATCTCTATCTTTTTTGTCGTTTTGTTTCCCGCTGTGTCCGTTGCTGTTACTGTGAATGTATTTTTGCCTATTTCTAATTGCACTGTCAGGCTGAATGTGCCGTCTTCATTTATTGTTACGGTTTCCTCATTGATTGTTACAATGGCGTCTTTTTCTGTTATGCCGCTTATCTTCGCTGTTTTCTCTATCGTTGGCTCCTGTGCGGGAAGCGTGAGCTCCGGCGGGACTGTATCCAGCGTAATTTTTAATTCTACAGTTGTTTTATTCCCGGAAACATCCATCGCTTCAATCGGAATGTTGTTTTCTCCTTCTGTTAACGTAACCGGCTCTGCAAAAACGCCCAATTCGCTTATCTCAATTTCCGTGTTGTTTATAAGGACTTTTAGAATCCCTGTATTATCCGTTGCTTTTCCCTCAATATTAATGATTTTTTGATTTGTAATGCTGTCCTGCTCTGGTTGTGTGATTTCAATTTCCGGCGGCACAGTATCCGTTATTGTTTTCCGTGCTAAAATTTCAACCACTGCTTCTTCGGATTCCGTAAGGTCCTCATTATACGCTTCTCCTTTTATATTAAGCGTATTCGGCGAGTATTGTTCATCAAAAGGAAGAGGGAGATTAAAATCAATTCTGAATTTGCCTGTATCGATTTCCGTTGCATAAAATAACAGGCCGTAGCTTTCGATTGGATTGTTATTGTATGTGATTGTCCATTGTACATTAGGATTGCTAAACAGAGCGGTTATGTAAATTGGCTCTTTCAGGACTGCAAGAAGTTCTTTTCGCGATGTTCCGCCCGGAGGGATTATCTCATAGTCCGCATAAAGTTTTTTGATGATGGGCTTAACCGTTATGGCGTTATTTACAATTTCGCATAGCGGATAAGTATCTTCCTTTTTTGTGAACACTTCAATGATGACCGACGCAGGGCATTCGCTGCAGGTTGTGACTCTTTTGAAAGAAACAGATTTAAACACGACATTACCGCTTGTCCAGGTGACATCTAAATTAATATCAAAGTCAAACGATATGGGCAGTGTATCAATATTCGTCCCGGCTATTTGCCCCGGGTTGTACCATAAATCTGTAAGTATCTTTTTCTCATATCCACCTTTGTACGATGCAGAAAATGCATTTTCTATTTTTATTCCTGTTTCCGGGTTTACCATATACACATGCACTATTGCATTAACGTTTCCAACGTGCACCTTAAGGTCCTGTTCGTAATTTACCAGGGTTTCTTGCGGAGATATATTAATACTACAGGTTGTGCTGTCTCCCGAAGTGAGGTAGAATGTGCTGGCAGGCTTTTTTATACAGCAGGCGTTCAGCGGATCCGGATCTGTTTCCTGCCAGGTGGGTGTCGTGTCCTGGTTTGCCCGTTTCCATATAATAGCGGATATGTTTACTGATACTCCGCTGCTTTTATTGACAAAGTAAATTGGTTTTGTAAAAGTGTTTGATGCGGGGTCGTTCCATACATTGCTGCTGTCAGGCCCTATTTTGTGCTGTGTGAGCGAGGAAGAAAAGCTTGTTTCCGTTTTGTAGATATAATAATTGTCTTTCAGGGTGTAGCTGCTGTTTGCAGGGTCGGGAATGTTCGGCACGGGATGGACTCCTGCTGTTATCTCAAGGGAAGTACCCTCTGCAAGCGGCAGAAGGTCAAAAACTTCTTTTCCTGTTGTATAATCATAGTACGGCCCTGAACCATAAGGCGCATTTGAATACTCTGTATCTATATCAATATATGGGTTAAAGAAAGAGAGTTTCTGGAGATTCAGGGTGATTATGTTTGATTTGATTACCTCTTTTGCATAAATTGCAATGGCGCTGCCTGTAAGTGTTCCTCCGTAAATTTTATATATACCTGGCGATATTTCTTTTATCGTATATCCGCTCCAGCCCATTCCTGTATAAAAGTAGTTTTTTTTGCCGGTTAAGAAATTGCCGTCCTGGTCTGTGAGGCTGAGGACGAGGGACTGGTTCAGTGTGCCTTCCTCATCGTTGTAGAGAAGCGGGTTTAAAACGATTGATGTTAATGTCCATGAGATATTGCTGTAATTTGGAATAGTCCTGTAAATTATCGCATCGTTATCGGGGGATACTGAAGGGTAGCCGTCTGATATGTATATTTGATACTCCCACAGGTCGGCTGTTGCCGGGAAACTTAATGTAAATTGTCCTGACGAGCTGGCAGCTATGCTATAATAGGCAGCTATTTTTTTGTTTGGATACACTACATAAACATTCACAGGCACAAGAACCGATTGTTCATTACCTCTCTTGATCCATCCTGAGATTGTGTTTGTTTCCCCTGGGCACTGCGTAATAATCTCGCTGTCTATTGTCAGGTTGTATTTTATGTAAATGAACGCACTTGTAAGCCAGTTTGGAGTGCTCAGTGAATCTGTTGCAACAATTTTGTACTTTCCATCTTTTGGTACATTTCCGGTGCCTATTGAGAACTGGTTTCCTCCGCTCATTGATACCTGGTCTATAACATTTCCCGAAAGATCTTCAAGTGCCATTATCCATGTGCCTGCCGGGTCTTCGTTTAATTCTCCCCGTACGGTTTCTCCCATCGCATAGATGTACTGTCCGTCTAATTCATTGTTTGTGCCGGCACTGCTTATTGTCGGCTTGGGGTCGAAGTATTTTAGGGTACCGGTAACTTTGTTTGTTATTGTAATTGAGGAAGGGCTTGTTGTTTTTGCTTTAGCTGCGCAAAGTGAAGATGCCAGCAAAAAAATAATAATCAAAAAAGATAAAAATTTTTTCATTATTATCAACCTCCTTTTCTAAATTATACAATATTTTATTTTTTTATGGAAACAAATTTTTAGAGAAACAAAAGCTTGAGAGACATTGTTGCGTTTAGTGAGAGTTTTTGATATTTATGGTATAATGGTTTTGTTGTGGAAATGGCAATTCCCGGTAAGTTGATAGAAGAATTTTTTGATGCGGTTTATAATGGAGCATTGCAGATTTTTAGCGTATTTATCATTTTGAAAGGAGTAAAAGATGCTTGCTGAAACACAATTTACCATTTGCTGGCGCAGAAAATATTTTGCATCTTACAGCAAAGAGTTGGTTAAATTTATGAATGGAGGCGGACAATGATTTTTTTCTTTACCCCTTCCGGCAGAACTATTCCCGTTTCTCTTACAGGCACCCGTTGCGGGCTGATGTGCAGCCACTGCAATGCAGAATACCTCAAGGGAATGCTGACAAAGGAACAGGCATTGAATCTCATCAAAGAAAAACCGCACTACTACACGAGCGCTTTGATAAGCGGTGGCTCTACAGCGGAAGGCAAAGTTCCCGTTATGCAGCATCTCCGTTTTATCAGGCAGCTCAAACAGATGGGGCTGAAGCTTAATTTCCATACGGGCTTTCTCGACAAATCAGAATTAATAAAGCTAAAACCGTATATTGACAGGCTGTCTTTTGATTTTATCTACGACAACGAAATTATCCGTAATGTGTACCACCTTTTTGGCAAATCAAAAGAGGACTACGAAAAAACTTATCTTTTGATGCGGCGTGTTTTGGGAGGGAGGATTTACGATGCGCCTTACGGATACCCTTCCACAAAAATCGTGCCCCATTTTACGATAGGGCTAACAGGAGGAAAAGTGGGAAAAGGCGATTTTGACACAATTGACGAACTTGCGTATTTACGCCCCGCTCTTCTTGTGATAAACG
>JAUXIC010000071.1 GCA_030621215.1 Caldisericota bacterium | reverse complement strand
GAAAAATTTGATGTGCAACACTTTTTCTGAAACATTTAAATCCACACTGAGTATCCTTTATGCCCTTTACAGTCAGGAGGTTAACAAGAATATTGAAAATACGCCCCATGGTCTCCCTGTAAAGAGGTTGATGTACTACAATATTCGATTGAGGCAATCCTCTGGATCCTATAACAATATCATAGCCCTTATCAAACCAAGGCATAAGTTTTTCAATTTCTTCGATAGGCGTTGACAGGTCGGCATCAGAGAAAAGTATGTACTCTCCACGAGCCTCCAGTACACCTCTTTTAACAGAGAATCCTTTCCCTTTATTGCCCTCATTTTTTAAAAGGCGCAGGCTGTGGTTATAGGCTGTAAAATTCTTTACTAATTCTGCCGTATTATCCACGCTTCCATCATCTACAACGATAATTTCATATGAGTAGTCTTGTTTTATTAAATATGATTCCACCTTTGAGAGCGTTTCTCCAATCCTTTGTTCTTCATTAAAGGCAGGGATAACAACGGATAGATAGCTTTTCCCATTTTCACTGCGACATTCTGATAGTTTCATGTCTTTTTTTTCTTACTTCTTCCCTCACTATAATGATATTGATAATAATATTCATACCCATATCCGCTTTTAACCTTCACATTATTTAAAATAGCTCCCAATATATTTGCATTTACCTTTTCAAGGAGTATCTTTGCCCGTAAACAGATACCCTTGCTGCTTTTCCCCGCATGAATAACCAAAAAAACCCCGTCAACTTTTGAGCTTAAAATAACAGCGTCCGTAACCGCAATGACTGGTGGAGAGTCAAATAAAATGAAATCATAATTATCTTTAATCTTTTCGATTAATTGATCTACTCTTTCAGAACTAAGTAATTCCGACGGATTAGGAGGAATAGGGCCAGACGTAATAATATCCAAATTCTCAATACCTGACTGAACAATGATTTCATTTAAATCAGAAACTCCCACTATGAAATTAGATAGACCAGGTTCTTTTTGTTTGCCGAAGATAAGATGAAGTGTCGGATTCCTCATGTCTGCATCGATCAATAAGGTCTTGCTCCCTAATTGTGCTAAAGTTATACAGAGATTTGCTACGGTGGTTGTTTTTCCTTCACCTTGAAAAGTGCTCGTGATCAGAAAAATCATGGTCTTTGCCTTTATGCCGGCAAATTGGATATTGGTTCTCAATGAGCGATATGCCTCGGCAATTGGAGACTTTGGTTCAAAATGAGTAACCAATCTTTCCGCCATCTTGGATGTTTCATCTAACTCCCTCGTGTCTTTTCTTTTTATCTTTCCGTTCTGCAATTTAATCTCAGGAATAACTCCGTAAACAGGAAGCTTTAAATCTTCTTCTATTGTTTTCATATCTTTTACAGAATCATCAATATACTCCAAAAAGAATGCAAGCCCAGTGCCGCACATAAAACCAACGAAAAGGCCAAGAAGAGTAAAACCAACTGTCGGCAACCCATTTGATTTTTTAGGAGGTATTGCAGGGTCAATTATGTTAATGGTGCTCAGCTTTTGAGCCTCAGTAATACGTGCTGATTCTAGTTGTGTTTTTAGGGAGTCCAGATTCTTCTGAGCAAATTGTACTGAACTAAATAAAGTATCCCACTCAATTTGCTTGTCAGCCGATATTTTTAGTTCGCTTGGAAAGTCTTTAATGATTTCAGTGATATTTTTCCTTTTTTCTTGATATACATTTAGATTTATTTCCTTAGATATTAATTCTGATAGCAACTTTTGATAAATAGGGTTTAAAGTTATTTCTTCTCTTTGGATTATTTTTTTTACTTCTGTGTCCATGAGGGTCTTGATTTCATTGATTTCTTTATCAAGAGCTAATATTTTTGGATGTATTGGACCATAGTTTACAGAAAAGTTTGAGCGTTGAATTTCAACACCTATCAACTTATTTCTTAAATCTTGAACTATTGGATTTAAAATCGTAGTAGAAGAAGTTATTAGAGTTTTATCATAATTTCTCAACTTTTGACGGATTTCAGGCAAACTTATTTTGATTTGATCTATCTCAGAATCTACTGTTTTAAGAGAAGTCTCGAAACTAACGAGTTCAGTTAATATCAGGTTTGCCTTCTTTTCAGGATATGCTCTGCCTTCCATCATAATAAATGTCCGTAAAAAATCTTGGGCGGTTACAAGATCTTTCTCAGCAACAATTACACGTTCGGCAATGAATTCTTTAACGATTCTGGCCTCAGCCGAATTCATCTCTCTAAAGTGTTCAATGAAGACCATAGTCGCGGTGTTTGCTATGCCGGCAGCCAATTTGGGATCAGTGAATTTAACCTTTATTTCAAACATCGTTGTTTTTGGTATAAGGGAAGTCGAAATAGATTTCTGCACTTCCTTTACTAAATTAAACGTGGGATCTCGTTCTTTAACCTCTCCATATAGAATGTAATCCATAAGTTTTTGTAATATGGAGCTCATCCACTTTATTATGCTAAAATTATATGGTTTTTGTTTGTTACTTAACGTTTTTTCTAATTCTAAAATCTTTACTGTTTTTTCAGCTATAACTCTACTATTCAATATAGTTTTAAAGGTTTCCCCTTTTGTCTGCATATCCTCAGTTGCAGAATATCCATATCCCTGGATAGATACTTTGGGCTGCGTAAGAGCGGATTTCATTAATGCGGTTGTCGTCGCCTCATATTTTGTTGTTTTGAGAAAACTGCCAGCAGTGGCAATGATAGCTGTGACAAGGGTCAAAAAAAATATCATTCTTCTATATGCTAATATTATCCGAAGATATTCCCTAAATTCCATTTAAAAAACCTTTTGTGTTTTTAATATTTATGTTTTGAAAATAATGTAAGATGCCCTTTATTCTATCTGTATAGTTGAGGTCTTGCCACTCAGCGCGTCTTCAACTCTGGGATACAATATGATCCCTTCCATTATGTTGGGCGCAATTGGAGAGAGGATAGTAGAAAGATGTCTGAAGAACCGATCAACATTGGCGATAAAACTCGGAGGAACATACACAATGTCGCCTTTTTGCAGCATAGCGATATGCATAGGATGACCGGTTTTAAGAAAGTTCTCCAAGTCTAAGACATCCATGGTCCTTTTGTTATCTTCTATCTTTCGAATAAGCAGAACAGCCGATCGCTTTGCATCTCTGGTAAATCCACCGACCTGAGATATCGCTTCTATTACATCCATCTCATCCTTGATATATAATACTTTGGGGCTGCTTACCTCTCCCATGACATACACCTTACCTCCAACGATATCTTGAATATTCACTGCAATATGAGGTTTTGGTATGTATCCTTTTGCCAATTCACTCTGTATTTTATCCCTCAACTGAGAAATGGTTAGACCCGCTACTTGCAAATCACCAATAAAAAGGCAGGTGATCTTTCCTGATGGAGGAACTTGTATTTTTTGGGTCAGCTCGGGATGGTTATAAACAAAAATACTAATAGTATCACCTGAATCAATTAAATATTCCCTTGTTGGCTTCTTGACTATGGTATTGTCACTATATGGATATTCTTTTGTAATATTATGGGAAGCTTCCTTTGTAAAATTAGGGGTACTTGAACAGCCGATAATGAGGACACCAGTAAGTATCAGGTAAAATAATTTTGTAAAAAACCAGTCTTTCATTTAATACGCACCCTTTCCTGTTAACCATACGAACAGGGTCTTAAAAAGAATTTTTGCGTCAAGCCATAAGGACCACTTGTCGATATATTTCAAGTCAAGTTTTATCAATTGGTCAAAATTGATGTCGTTTCTTCCGCTTACCTGCCATAGTCCGGTAATTCCGGGTTTCATTGAAAGCCTCCTCCTTGCAAAGCCAAATATCTTATCTGCTTCATAAAGAGGCAATGGCCTTGGCCCGACAAGGCTCATATCCATCGTTAGAACATACAACAATTGCGGAAATTCATCTAAACTTGTTTTTCGTATGAATTTGCCTATTCTTGTAACCC
>JAUXIC010000052.1 GCA_030621215.1 Caldisericota bacterium | reverse complement strand
CTGCAAAAAAAAATAAAATCAAGGAGGAAAGATTATGAAGCGCATTAGTAGGCTACTAGTAGTAATGTTTCTGCTCGTCGTGCTGTTAGGTGTATTTACAGGTTGTGCACCGAAAGAGGAAGCACCTGTGGAAGAAGAAACAATTAAAGTCGCATTCATTTATGTTGGTCCTAAAAATGATGGGGGATGGAGTCAGGCACATGATGAAGGAAGATTATACTTAGAACAACAACTTCCTTATGTAGAAACTGCATATACAGAAAACGTGCCGGAAGGAGCTCCCTGTGAAAAGGTTATAAGAGATTACTGCAATGAAGGGTATAAAGTTATCTTCACAACAAGCTTTGGATTTATGGATCCCACACTTAATGTCGCAGAAGATTACCCTGATGTAGTTTTTGAACACTGCTCGGGATATAAAACTGCAGAAAACATGGGAAACTACTTTGGCAGAATGTATGAACCAGATTATTTGGCAGGACTTGTCGCCGGAATGATGACAGAATCTAATTATATCGGGTTCATTGCTCCGTTCTCAATCCCAGAAGTTGTAAGAGAAATTGATGCTTTTACAATCGGTGTTAGAGAGGTAAATCCAAATGCAGAAGTTCACGTCATCTGGTTAAATTCCTGGTTTGACCCGGTAAAAGAGGCAGGTGCAGCAGAAACATTCCTCGCAAACGGCGCTGACATTATAGCAAGCGGGGTTGATTCACCCGCAGGTATACAAAAAGCAGAAGAAGCAGGAAAATATGGAATCGGTTATGACATGGATATGGCTGGCTTTGCACCAAACGCTGTGCTCACATCGCGTATCTGGCACTGGGGCCTATATTACACACAGGTTCTTGAAGATGTTCACAATGGCACATGGACAGCAGGCGAGTATTGGGAAGGCATGCACTCAGGTATTGTTGAACTGACTCCATATGGACCAATGGTACCTCAAGACGTGCAGGACTATGTTGAAAATAAAAAGCAGATGATCCTGAACGGCGATTACGACCCTTTCATGGGGCCAATTTATGATCAAAATGGAGTATTAATGATAAAAGAAGGGGAAGAGCTTTCAGACGGCGAAAAATTAAGCATCCAATGGTTTGTCGAAGGAGTTATAGGAACAATACCAAAAGGCGGTTCTTAATTTTTTTGAGTGAAGTAGTTAAAATTTCCCAGGGCAATTGCCCTGGGAAATTTTAATATATATGGAGGGATAAATGGATGAAATTATCGTACAAGCCAAAGGTATAACCAAATATTTCCCTGGAGTTCTCGCTAATAACCATATCGATTTTGAATTAAAAAAGGGTGAAATCCACACACTGCTAGGAGAAAACGGAGCGGGCAAAAGTACTTTAATGAATATTTTAGATGGCATCTATCATCCGGATGAAGGCGAAATTTACATCAAAGGAAAAAAAGTGCATATACAAAATCCATTCGATGCTATGGCAAACAGCATTGGAATGATACATCAACATTTTATGCTTGTAGATACACTTACGGTTCTTGAAAATGTAGCGTTAGGACTCAAATCCCAGGGTTTATATATCGATAAAAAAGAAATTTCAAAACAAATAGAAACAATATCCAAAAAATATCATTTCAATATTAATCCATATTCCAAAATATGGCAGCTTTCTGTCGGTGAGCAACAGCGCGTAGAAATCATAAAAACTCTATTCAGAAAAGCTGAAATACTAATCCTCGATGAGCCAACAGCTGTTTTAACTCCACAGGAGTCTGAAGATTTATTCAAAATACTTAATCAATTATTAAAAGAAGGGAAATCAATTATTTTCATAAGCCATAAACTAGACGAAGTAATGGAAATATCAGACAGAATAACAGTACTGAGAAAAGGAAAGGTAGTTGGAACAGTGCACAAAAAAGATGTAACTAAAGGCTACCTTGCCAAAATGATGGTAGGAAGAGAAGTGCTCTTCAGCCTGGAAAGAAAGCCATTAAAAAGAAGAGGAGAGGTTCTGAAAGTAAAAGAACTTGAAGCATATAATGACAAAGGATTTAAGGCCCTGAAAAAAATAAGTTTTTCAGTTTTCGGTGGTGAAATTTTTGGTATTGCAGGTATTTCAGGTAATGGCCAAAAAATATTAGCCCAGACTATCACAGGATTAAGACGGGCTACCAGAGGAAAAACGATTCTAAATGATGCAGATATAACAAATGCCAGCCCAAAGGTTATTGCAAATAAGGGGGTAAATTATATTCCCCCCGACCGGCTCAAGGTGGGGCTTATTCCAAACCTTGATACAACAGAAAATGCTATCCTCAGGTCTTACGATAGAGAACCAATTACAAAAAGAAATTTTATTGATCATCAAAAAGCAGCAGAATACGCCAAATCACTCATCAGGAAATTTAATATCATGGTGCCAAGAATAGATGCCCCGGTAAAACTTCTTTCCGGCGGGAACATGCAGAAACTCCTTTTAGCACGGGAAATTGCCGAAAGGCCCAAACTACTTATTGCTGTCCATCCTACACGAGGATTGGATGTGGGAGCAACCGAATTCATTAGGAAACAGTTACTCAAAGAACGTGACAACGGCTTAGCGGTGTTATTAATTTCAGAAGACCTGGACGAAATACTCATGGTGTCAGACAGAATTGGAGTAATATATGAAGGGCAAATTATGAAGGTCATCAACATCGAAGATGCTGAAAGAAATAAAATTGGGTTACTTATGGCGGGAGTGAATTCACCAAAAAATTAACCGTGAAAGGATATAAAAAATGTTGCTGTTTGAAAAACGAGAAACTGTTTCTACTAAATTAAAGGCAGCCATTCCGTTAGTATCTGTGTTTTTAGGTTTAGTGACAGGAGCTATTGCAATCCTTTTTACGCGGACTAACCCGATTATAGTATACCAGGCGCTGGTCAAAGGCGCATTTGGCAGCGTCTATACGTTCTCAGAAACACTCGTAGCCGCTATCCCCCTGATTTTAATCTCAGCAGGGCTGATAGTTGCATTCAGGATGAACTTTTGGAATATTGGAGCATACGGTCAATACATTATTGGAGCTATTTTCGGATCATTTTTCGCCCTAAATATGCCAGCTACAATGTCAAGACCACTGCTTCTTACCATTATATGCCTTGCCGGCTTTCTGGGAGGAGCTCTTTGGGGATTGATACCTGCAGCATTAAAAGCATTCTGGGAAGTAAACGAAGTTATTACCACATTGCTTCTAAATTATGTCGCACTCTATATATTGAAATACTTGATGTACGGTCCCTGGAGAAATCCGGAAAGCCACGGCTTTCCGCTATCAAAACCATTTGAGTTAAACGCGCAACTACCGCGGCTTTTGCCGCGTACAAGAATCCATTTTGGCATTATTCTTGGCATTATTGCAGTAATTATTGTGTATATTATTATTAAAAAAACCAAATTCGGATATGAAATACGTGTGATAGGTGAAAATAAAAGAGCGGCAAGATATGCAGGAATTAACATCACAAAAAATATTTTTATAGCAATGGCGATAAGCGGAGGATTAGCGGGACTCGCCGGCCTGGCACAACTATCCGGCGTTATACACATGCTGCAGATAGAAATCAACCCGGGATATGGATATACTGCCATCGTCGTTGCCTGGCTTGCCTCATTAAACCCAATTATAGCAATGCTCATATCAGTTGCTTTTGGCGGCCTGGAAGCCGGCGGATATCAGATACAAATGGCCATACGAGTTCCATTTGGCATTGTAGGCACTATAGAGAGTGCCGTTTTGTTCTTCCTGCTGGGCGGTGAAATATTAAAGAAATACCGGATAAAACTCAGGAGGAATATATTATGAACGTAACAGCTACTTCAATTCTTATAACACTGCTTGCCACAACGGTACGTTCCGGCACTATACTTTTGTTCCCTACCATTGGCGAAATATTCGCTGAAAGAGCCGGGATACTAAACCTTGGCATAGAAGGAATGATTATTATTGGTGCATTTTTTGGCTTTGTGGTAAGCTATACAACACAAAATCCATACCTTGGATTCGTCGTTGGGATGCTTGCCGGGGGTATTGCATCACTCATTCATGCATTTATATCAATAACGCTCAGAGGAAACCAGGTAGTGAGCGGACTGGCTTTAACAATTTTCGGATTAGGCATTACAAGTTTTTATGGACAGAAATGGATAAACAATAAACTGCCAGAAAGCATCCATGCTGTTGCGATACCCGGACTTTCTAAAATACCATTTATAGGACCGGTGTTTTTTAAACAGGATTATATTGTATATTTTTCATATATTCTTGTGCTTGTCATGTGGCTTATACTTTACAAAACAAAGCCAGGAATACATCTGCGAGCTGCCGGACAAAATGCAAGAGCTGCCGATGCAATGGGAGTAAATGTAAATGCTACCCGTTATTTCTGGACATTCTTTGGCGGACTTATGGCGGGCGCTGGCGGGGCATATCTGACAGTAGCTTACGCAACCTTCTGGCTGGAAGGAATTACAGCAGGCAGAGGATGGATTGCAGTTGCACTTGTTATCTTCGCAATGTGGAATCCTGTCAATGCACTTATTGGCGCATACTTATTTGGAGGGATAGATGCTTTGCAATTCCAGCTTCAGGCATCCGGCACTACAATTCCTTCCTCCCTCCTCAGCATGCAGCCATATCTTCTTACTTTTATTATAATTATTATTGCAACACTTATTGTACGTGCCAGACATCTTGGAGCACCTAAAGAATTAGGAACACCATACGCAAGAGAGGAGAAATAGCATGAGTTACGTTAAAAAATTAAAATGTTTACTATGCGAAGCAGAATACAGCCCTGGGGAGGTAAAATATACCTGCCCCAAATGTGGAGACGAAGGGATTCTTGAGGTAATATATGATTATAAAGAGATAAAAAAACATTTTACAAAAGAATCTCTCACGGATAACAGGGACTATTCACTGTGGAGATATTTGCCTCTTTTACCTGTAGATGACCCCTCTAAAATTGGACCTCTAAAAGTAGGATGGACACCTCTTTATTTAGCTAAAAGGATAAGAAAAAATCTTGATATGCCATATCTCTGGATTAAAGATGATGGAAGAAATCCTACCGCCTCTTTAAAAGACAGAGCGTCTGCTATTGCCATTGTTAAAGCGCAGGAACTTGGAGAAAAAATTATAACCTGTGCTTCCACCGGGAACGCAGCATCATCTCTTGCGGGTGCTTCTGCTTCCGTGGGATTAAAAAACTATATATTTGTGCCTGAAACAGCCCCAAAGGCAAAAATTGCCCAGCTTCTTGTGTTTGGAGCTACTGTATTTGCAGTGAAGGGTACTTATGATGAAGCCTTTGAGCTGTCTATAGAAGCGTCGAGAGAATTTGGCTGGTACAACAGAAATACTGCATTTAATCCGTATATGGTAGAAGGCAAAAAGACCGTAGCACTGGAGATCATTGAACAGATGAATTTTGAAGTCCCTGATTATGTGTTTGTGTCAGTAGGTGACGGGTGTATTATCTCTGGTGTCGCGAAAGGTTACACCGACATGTATAATTTAGGTTTTATTGACCGCCTTCCAAAACTTGTTGCAGTACAAGCCGAAGGATGCCGGCCTATCGTAGATGCTGTAAATGGTGACGGCACAGTAAAATTTGTGGAACCTCACACACTGGCAGACAGCATCGCAGTAGGCATACCCAGAAACAGAGTAATGGCTGTCAGGGATATTAAAAATTCAGAGGGATTTGGTATTGCAGTTAGTGATGATGAAATAATAGAAGCCATTAAATACCTTGGTTCAACAGAGGGCATTTTTGCAGAACCTGCTGGATCTACGGCGTTTGCAGGAGCACTGAAAGCTCTGAAAAACGGCAGAATATCAAAAAATGATAAAGTTGTCATAATTGTCACAGGAAACGGGCTTAAAGATATTGAAAGTGCAATAAAAGCTGGAGGGAAACCTCTTACAATAAATCCCGATATTGAGTCTATAAAAAAAGCTTTAAACAAATGACCCAAAAAAAATTAGAAAATGTTAAAACAGCTCATCTGTGTATAAAACAGAGACAATCCCACTACATCTCTGCTAAAATAGCAAGTTTGTTTTCTGTATTAATTAAATAAAAAATTTTTACTCCAGTGGAGAGATGCCTATGACTCTTTCTCTGCTAATTAATATAAAATCAACTTTTTGAATTTCCATCGCTGCATTTATCGGTTGAATTTCTGCATCAGTTATTGCTAAAAAAGACCGGTCTTTCATAAATTTATTTAGTGCATCAGAAAACCTCATGTTTGTTGGAACGTTTATTACCCCTTTTATGATAAATGACTGGGTAAGAATTAAAACATGCATCTTCACGGTGTCTAATCCTAATGCCATTTGAAATACCTCCTCATTTTGCTAAAAATCTCATGCAATTCCTTTAATAAATTTTCCTCTCTTAAAAACTTATATTTCTAAATTTACAGTTTGAAATAAAAAATAAAGCAGGGTTAACCCTGCTTTATTTTTTTATGATTACTTTTTCTTTGCGTCCTTTTGTTTTCTTTTTACGCTAGGCGGAACATAAAACCGCCTCTTCTTTAGCTCCGCATACAATCCTTCTTTAATACATTCCCTTTTAAATCTTCTTAGAAGATCTTCAATAGATTCATTTCCTCTTTTTCTTACGTTTGCCACAATGTCACTCCGACTCCCATAGAAGCCCGAACTTCGCCTCCCTTCACATTTAACTTTTTGTTTTATTAGTTTATAGATTTATTGTTATGTGTCAAGGGCACGAATTGCCTCATCAAAAATCTATATGAAATAGTATTGTTGGTTCATTAAAATCTATATGAAAATTTTAAAAAAGAGGTAGTAGAATAAAATGAAAAAAAGAAATATTGGGAGTTTTTAGAGGAGACAACTTCATGAGTTTATCTCTTAAGAAAAGGAGAGCAGATATGCGAA
>JAUXIC010000036.1 GCA_030621215.1 Caldisericota bacterium | reverse complement strand
TAAAGCTTTTGATGATAAAGGGGGCAGGTGTACACCTGCCCCCTTTTGAATTTGTCTTGATTGTTTAGAGTTTTACAGTTTTGCTAATGCTTCTTTTGTTCTTTTTAACCCTTCTTTTATGATTTCTTTGGAAGTTGCATATGAAAATCTGATGTATCCTTCCCCGTATTTTCCGAAGGATGTCCCTGGGAGAGTAGCAACACCTCCCTCATAAAGGAGGTAATCACCCAATTCTTTTGAAGTCTTCCCGAATGATTTAATGTTTGCAAGAGCATAGAATGCGCCTTTTGGCATTTTCACTGAGACGCCGGGAATCTCGTTCAGCCCGTCTATGATGATGCTTCTTCTTTCTTCGTATATTTTTTTCATTCTTTCTGCTTCGTCCTGCGGTCCGCGTAGCGCTTCTACGCCCGCCATCTGCACAAATGTGGCAACGCAGGAATCTGAGTTGGTAACGAGCTTGGTTATTGTTTGTGCAACATCTTTATTCATCACGCCGTATCCCAATCTCCATCCGGTCATCGCGTATGTTTTTGAAAAGCCGTCCAGTACGATTGTCCTTTCTTTCATCCCGGGTATGGATGCAATGCTCAAGAATTTTCCATCATAGATAATTCTTGAGTATATTTCATCTGAAAGTATCATAATGTCATTTTCTATTGCAATATCCGCTATAAACTGGAGGTCGTCCGGTGAAAGAATTCCTCCCGTTGGATTGCCCGGGGAGTTGACAACAATGAGGCGTGTTTTGGGAGTGACGAGATTTTTAAACTGCTCTTTGTCAAAAGCAAAGTCATTTTCTTCCAGAAGTGCCATTGGTACAGGAATGGCGCCTGCTATTTTTATTGCTGATTCATAGATCGGGTATCCCGGGTTTGGGTAGATTGCTTCGTCTCCCGGGTTAAGCAGTGCAAGTGCGGTAAAGAAGATAATGTCTTTTCCGCCAGGAGTTATTACAACTTCATCTGGGGATACGGGGATGTTTCTGGTGGATGATATGTGTTCTGCCACTGCTTCTCTTAATTCAAGTATGCCCTGCGAGGGGGAATAGTGTGTGAAGTTTTCCTGGATGGCTTTAATCCCTGCCTGTTTTATATTTTCCGGCGTGTTGAAATCGGGCTCTCCGATTTCAAGATGGGCGATGTTTTTCCCCTGTCTTTCTAATGCTTTTGCTTTTACAAGCACTTCAAAAGCTGTTTCTGTTCCGGCACGTTGTGCCAGTTGTGATATTTTCATAATGCCTCCTTGTATGATATTTTTATTTGCCACATCTTAATAACTGATTTTGCCGTTTTGTCAAGTAGTTTTCTTTTTTCCTGCTCTTGGCTCAAGAAACGGGAGCTCTACAACTTCTGCTTCCACTCTTTTTTTCCTTATAATAATATCTGCCTTATTGCCTTTTTCTGCGTGCGGTAAATCTATGTATGCCATCGCATGAATTTTTTTTAAGTACGGGCAGTAGCTTCCAGAGGTGATGTGCCCTATTTTTTTGCCGTTCTTTTGAACTTCCATGCCGTGTCTTGGGATTCCTCCGTTTGCAATGTAGAGGCCTGTGAGTTTTCTCCTAATGCCCTGTTCTTTTATTCTTGAGAGAGCTTCTTTTCCTATATAGTCGCCCTTTTTGAACTTTACAGCAAATCCCTGCCCTGCCTCGAGCGGATTGATTGTTTTGTCGATATCATTTCCGTACAGCCAGTATGCTACCTCAAAGCGCAGCGTATCCCGCGCTCCGAGCCCTGCTGGCAGTATATGGAGCTTTTCCCCTTTCCCGATAATTTCATTCCAGAGAGGGACAATATCATTTTTATCGCTGTAAACTTCGAATCCATCTTCCCCGGTGTATCCTGTGCGCGAGATGAGCACTCTTTTCCCGAACAGTTCCCCGTACATTGACTTAAAATACCCCAGTTCAGTTAATGGCATTTCTCCGTTAAAAAAAGGACTCAGTAATTCTTCTGCTTTTGGCCCCTGCACTGCCACTTCTCCGTATTCAAAACTTTTCCCGATGATGTCAACATCAAAATCATTTTTGTTTTGCAGCACCCAATCAAGGTCTTTTTCGTAATTGCTGGCATTAACAACAAGAAGGACAAAATCATCCCTGATTTTATAGACAAACAGGTCGTCTACTTCTCCCCCATTAGGGTAGCATATCGGCGTGTATTTTACCCTGCCGTTCTGCATTTTTTCTACCGAATTTGTTACAAGATAGCTTGTATAGCGCAGTGCATCTTTTCCGTGAATTTCAATCTCTCCCATATGTGATACGTCAAATATCCCCACGTTTTCTCTCACGTTGATGTGCTCTTCTGTAATGCCTGTGTACTGCACAGGCATATCCCAGCCGCCGAATGGCACCAGCTTGCCTCCTAATTTTTTATGTTCTTCATATAGCGGAGTTTTTTTAAGGTCGTCCACTGTTACCTCCTTATTTTAATATCTCGCCGTTTGAAACGACTGTTTCAACGTAATTTTCCCCGATTCTGTACGGCATCTCCTCAATCTTCTTTATGGACAAAATGTTGATATTTGCCCTTTTCCCGATTTCGAGGCTTCCTACTTCCTCATCTATGTCTATTGCTTTTGCAGCGTTAAGAGTGGCGGCGTATAGAGCTTCTTCTATTGTCATTTTCAGTTTTGCCACTGCAAAGGATATAACCAGCGGCATCGAGGTGCACATAGATGTTCCCGGGTTATAATCGGTGCCTATTGCTACAGTGAGCCCCATATCTATCATTTTTCTCGCATCTGCATAGACATCGCTTCCCAGGGAGAATGTTGTAATAGGCAAAAGTACGGCAATAACCCCGGCTTCTTCCATTTTTTTCAGGTTTTCGTCGCTTGCGTGCACAAGATGGTCTGCCGATATTGCATTGACAGATGCTGCCACTTCTGCGCCTCCGGCATCGCTCATTTCGTCCGCGTGGATTTTTGGGATGAGTTTATTTCTTGCCCCCGCTTTTAAAATACGTTTTGCCTGATTCCTTGTGAACGCTCCCTTTTCGCAGTACACGTCGTTAAAATCTGCAAGTTCATTTTTTGCAATAATCGGGATAATGTCATTTATTACAAGGTCTACATATTTTTCATCCCGCATATGATACTCAGGAGGGATAATGTGCGCGGCAAGTACGGTGGATTTTATGTTGACATATGTATATTCTTTGAGGTATTTTGCGACCTTTAGAATTTTAATTTCTTCTTCTAAATTTAATCCATACCCGCTTTTTATTTCTACAGTCGTTATCCCCCAGTTGACGAGCTCGGCAAGATGCATTTTTGAAGTTTCAAGCAGTTTTTCAAAGACAGCTTTTCTTGTCCACCTTACCGTTGATATGATACCCGTATTCTCTTCTTTCAGGATGCGCGCATTTGGTATCCCCTGCTGTCTCATGAGAAATTCTTTTTCTCTCGTTCCCTCAAAGACAAGATGCGTGTGAGGGTCCACAAAGCCGGGCATTACAACTTTTCTTTCTGCGTCTATCTGTTTTGTATTTTTGCCTATTTTTATGGATTTTAATATTTCGTTTTCATACCCCACTGCAGTAATTTTGCCATTCTTTACTGCGATTACCCCGTCTCTTATTATGCCAAGATTTTTTTCTAACTCAGATTCTTCTTTGGATAGCCCGGGGCACATCGTAACGAGTTTCCCTACATTAAATATTACTAAATCGGGGATAATAGGTTGTTCCATTTGATTTCCTCCTATTCATATATCTTTGATTCTAAAATTTCCTGTTCGGTAAGCTTCGGCAGCTGCAGATAGAACGCGAGGCTTTTTAGTGCCGCATCCATGGGCATAAGGCCGATTAACTCGCTCTCCAGTACGTTTACACCGTATCTTTTTGCTTCCATTTTTACTATTTCAAATACGCGGTACAGGGGAGCTTTTTTATAGTTCAGTATATTTATCGAAACTTGTACGCATCCTTTGTCTTCTAATTTCATTCCTCTTGCCTGTATGTAATGGAGGCCGCCAGAACTGTCGCGAATGGAGCGTGCAATTTTGTTCGCTATATTGATGTTCGTTGTCCCGAGGTTTATATTGTATGCAATTAGAAATTCTCTTGCGCCAACGGCTGTGATGCCTGCCGAAGGGTGTACAGCTGGCTGTCCAAAATCAGGCAGCCAGTCCGGGTTTTTTATCTTTTCAAAAAATCCTTCAAATTCTCCTTTTCTTATGTTTGGCAATTTTTTTCTCTCTGGCTTTGTTGCAGATTCTGCGTATAGATATACCGGCACGTTTAACTCTTCCGCTATTTTTTTGCCGGTGTTTTTACTCATTTTTATGCAGTCATCTATCGTGACATCTTTAACTGGTATAAAGGGTATTACATCTACTGCGCCCATTCGGGGGTGGGTGCCTTGATGATTTCGTAAATCTATCAGTCTCACTGCATCTTTTGCTACCTGCATCGCTCCTTTTTCTACGCTTTGTTTGTCGCCGGCAAATGTGATTACCGAGCGGTTGTGGTCAGGATCTGATGAATAATCCAGAATTTTTACTCCTGTTTTTTTGAGATTTTCAACAATTTCTTCTACAATTTCTTTTCTTCTTCCTTCACTTATGTTTGGTACGCATTCAATGATTTCACTCATTTTTCACCCCACATTTGTAATAATTATTGTAGCATATTCTATCATTTTGACTTTCATTTGTCAATATTTATGGGGGGAAAGCTTGTATTTAAGCGGACATCATTGACTTTTTGCTTAATTGTATTTTTTATCGCAAAAATCTCTGACTTATAATCCCATTTTGGCAAAAAACCTTAAGAAAGCCTTATCAACACTGATAGTTGCAAGAAATCCTTTATTTCATATACTATTAATAAAGTGGGGGTGATTCTCCAGGTGAATGTAAACGACGCGGCAAAATTTGTAGAAGCGCTTCTTAATAAAGAAAAGTTGAGCTACAGTATAGCGAAAAATAAGAAATTTATTCTTTTTAATAATCTTGGCATTGGATACTGCAGTGTCATCGCGGTGACGCAAAGCGGGGTCAGCATTATTGTCCAGCTGAAAAACAAAGATGAAATACGCTCTATGAATACCCTATGCAAGAGCTTAAAAAAGCGTTTTACATTATTGCGGTGTACTGCTGTCAAAAAAGGAAGTACGATTTTATCCCGCTTGCAACTTCCGATGAACAAAATTTCCGATTTTGAAGCAATCCTTGTTGCGGTAAATTCTGAATTTCAGCAGGAATTATCTATGTTCGTCCTGGACGACGCTCACGGAAATCCGGATCTGTTTTTTACAGAGCAGTACAAAATATGGCAATCTATACCGCTGGCAGAGCGGAACAGTATGTTAGAAGAAATAATGGTCATCAAGGAACGCTATTTTGGAACGGCTAAAACAAAGCGGGGCATTGCGAATAAACTTTACAACGTTAAGAAGATGTTGTCTGCAAGTTACAAAGAAAAAGGCGAAGAGGAATTGGATGATATGTTTTTGATGGAACAGTCCTCCGGTTCTTTTTGTGAATTTTACCTGCTGGATTTTGCCGCGATGTTTAGAGCAATTGAACGCAGCCTTATAAAATTTAAGGTAAGCGACTTTTTTAAAAACTATAGAGTAGGGAAATAAAGATGAAAATATCATTTATTGGAGCAGGGACAATGGCTTCCTCTATGATGAAGTGCATCATAGAAAAGGACGTTTATGTGAAAGAAGACATCGCGGGCAGCAGCCCGCGTCTTGCAAGAATGAAGGAATTGAGCAGGCAGTTTGGCATTAAGATGATGCAAAATAATGCGGAAGCAGCATCATTTGGCGATATTGTGGTGTTATCCGTTAAACCACAGATTTTTTTGACAGTTGCAAGAGAGTTAAAGGATGCATTGCAAGAACACCAGATTGTGTTATCCATAATGGCAGGTATTCCAATAGAGGTAATTCAAAGAGAGCTTGCGCACAAAAAAGTAGTGCGGGTAATGTCCAATACTCCTGTTCAAGTCGGACATGGAATGAGCGTGTGGACTGCAACAGAAGAAGTGAGCGAAGAAGAAAGAATTCACATGAAAGAAATTTTTTCTTCAATGGGGAAAGAATTCTTTGTCAGGGATGAAAATTACGTTGATATGGCTACAGCTTTAAACGGTACGGGTCCTGCATTCGTGTTTTTGTTTCTTGAAGCGATGATAAGCGCAGGCGTTCATCTTGGATTCTCCCGAAGGGTGTCCAAAGAACTTGTTTATCAAACCGTGCTTGGCTCTATACTTTTTGCTATGAATTCTGACAAGCATACGGCAGAGCTGCGCGACATGGTAACTTCCCCTGGAGGCACTACGACAGAAGCATTGTATGAATTAGAAAAAGGGACTTTTAGAACTGTTCTTGAAAAGGCAGTGTATGCTGCTTACAAGCGGACGAAATATTTAGGCGAATTAAGCAAAGAGAAAAAAGAAGGAGGGCAACAATAAATATGGTGAGGAAAGAATATGAAGTAAAGCTTACTGCATCAAAAAAAATGCTCGAAAAGATTAAAGAGACTCCGGGGTTTCTTAACTGGAGCATTGAAAAAGGAAAGGAAAAGTACCTTGTCAGTCATTACTTCGACACTGAGAAATTTGACCTTCTCTACAGCAATATGGCATATAGGACAAGAGAAGAGGATGGCAAAAATATCGCAACGCTTAAAGGAAACGGTATCCTCAAAAATGGGATATACATAAGGGATGAGTTTGAAAAAATACTGCGTAATAGCGAAGATGTAACAAAATTTGATTTTTTGAATAAACATTTTCCGCAAGTACTGGAAATTACCAAAGAAACTCCTTTGAAAGAAGTGTTGATTGTAGATAACGAAAGACATATATTGTATCTTAAGAAGGATGATTCTTTGATTGAGGTTTCCCTGGATTTTTTGCACTTCATACTGGGCAAAAGAAAAGTTGCTTACAATGAAATTGAACTGGAGCTTAAAAACGGATGTGAAGAAGATCTTTTAGAATGTGCTTCTTTCCTGAAGCTCAATTTTCACTTGTTCTTAGCGGGTGCATCCAAGTATGAAATGGGGTTAAGGAGTTTTAACCTTATTCCGCTGCTATAATCTGTTTGTAAATATTTGAGGCGGGGCATTGCCCCGCCTTTTTTAATTGTCATTGCGCTCTTTTTTGTCATTCCGTCCTCTTTGTCATTCTTGATGGAGCATAGCGACAGAAGAATCTCTCCTTTGCTTTTCTTGAGTGAATCATTCAAATAAATAGAGACCCTGAAATAAATTCAGGGTGACAAAAAAGGAGGGGTCATTCCGTCCTTTTTGTCATTCTGGAGGGAACGCAGTGACCGAAGAATCTCTCTTTTATATTACTATGGGATTACTTCGTCATTATATTCCTCGTAATGACAGAGAGAGTCGTTGCGAGGCTACTGCTTTTGTAGCCGAAGCAATCTCGTATTTACTCTTTTTTTCTTTTCGCATTTTAGTGTAATCTTGATTTTTTATTTTTTATCTATTATTATATAAAGAATGAATATAATAGCGTATATTGTAATTTTTCTTAACTTCATAGCATGGTTACTGCCGGTAAGCATCGCGGCAGTATTTATGTTTAAATATTCAGAAGAAAGCGGCCATACAGGGGGCTTGTATTGGATTGTTTTGTCTTTTGTTCTTATAGGCTTGTCTGTAGGGTTAAGGGAATTTTTATTTTTAACCATTGGGTATCGACCT
The DNA here is from genome assembly GCA_030621215.1 of Caldisericota bacterium. Lineage (GTDB taxonomy): Bacteria > Caldisericota > Caldisericia > Caldisericales > Caldisericaceae > UBA646. Next base: position 5,541 of record JAUXIC010000036.1, on the reverse strand, counting down.
TTAGTATTTTTAATTGGAAACATAGGGATTTTGCTTTCCTGTCTGGTTCTTTTGCGTGGCGTAGAACAAACAGCAAAAGAAGTGCAACGGCACATAAAAATGCCCCAGAGGGCGCGCCTGTACTCTGTTGTATTATTCATCGTGGCTCTCTACCCCGCATTACAAGGCAAATATCTCAGCTCTTTAGAGCTCTTATTTTATGCATCTATGGTATATGTTATATTCATTACAATGGGCAAGCTCTACATGCTTGCCAAAGAACAACGGCCAAAAATGAAAGTGCTTATGGCGTTGTTTGCAGTTTCTCTGTTTTTGTCCCTTTTTATAAGAAGTTTCGGGCTGATAGAGAGCAGCAATGCGTACACTATTTATAGATTGATAGGCTATTCAGGCAGGATTGTTGTGCTTGTTTTGCTCTTTTTTGAATTCCGGCGCATAGGATTTATTGAAGCAAAATACAAAAAAGAAGCCGTTCTGTATCCTATCGAGGCGCATTTTGTAAAAGGCACGATTAAAACTTATATTATTGTCGCAATTATAGCCAGCATTTTATCATATTTTGCACTTTCTATGTTTCAATTTACCTTCAATACACATGTTAAAGAGGAATTTTCACATTTGTCTCAGAGCACTACCATTGTAAATTTTATACTTAAGGGTGAATTTGATGGAATACGGAACGATTTGATACTTCTTTCTAAAAACAAAGAAATTGCAGGTTTTTCTCAAAATACCGAAGCAGACATAGAAGAATTTTACAATATAAATAAAGAGATTCTGTTGGATGTATCACGCATGGACGTAGATGGAAAAGTGATTTTTGCATATCCAGATAAAGGTAAAATTGGAAAAGATATTTCAAATGAACCACACGTAAGTATGGTATTGGAGACGCACGGCGAAGTGCTGTCGGATCCGCTGAGAACTGCTGATGGTTTTGCGGCAGTGGTTTTTCACCAGCCCGTTTTTAAAGACGGGAAATTTGACGGGACCGTTTCAATTTTGATGAATCTGGATTTTTTCAATAAACAGATTACTGAAATTGCGGGAACGGGGGAGAATATTATTGTTTTAGACCCTTTCGGGACGATCGCATGCTCAACTGACAGCAAATTTTTATTGAATAATGTAAAAACTATATTTGATTGTTATCCTGCAGATTTAGATGGCACTGTGGACACAAGTTTAGGGCAAATTTTGGTAAAAAGCTCACCGGTGGAATTATTGCCTGGCAAAATTTATATTGCGGCGGAATGGATGCATCAGGGAGTTTTTTTAAAGCAGTTTACCGCCGAACATTTTGGGTATTTTTTTATGCCATTTACCTTCCTCATCGGGTTTGTCATTCTTTTAAAGAAGACCTGGGATCTCGCAGGAGAACACGCTCACGACCTCAGGCTGATTATTGATGAAGAAATGAAGGATCTTAAGATTCTTTCAGATAAGCTTTCCGATGTTATAGAGTTTTTCCCAAATATAAATATCAGCCAGGATATAAATGTATTTAGCGAAAAGCTGCTTGATATAGCGCTTGCTCTTCTTGACAAGGGAGAGGCAGGAAGCGTAATGCTTAAGGAAGGCAGCGGCTACAAATTCACGGCAGTAAGAGGGTATGATAAATCGCCGCTCGACGGTGTTTATTTGACCAGCAAAGAAGTGATGGTTCCTAAAGAGGATAGGCCTATAATAATACCGAATATTTTTACCAATGTTTTGGTTCGCACGCTATACAGAGCGAAAACAAGAAAAGCGCTGGAAAAGGCTGGCTCCAGTCGGATAAAAGCGACAATTCATACTCCTTTTGTTATAGATGGCGAATATATAGGCGGCTTGTTTATTGATAATTTTCATTCAGAGAGTGCTTTTTCTGAAACGGACTTGAAAATTGTTTCCTCGATATCAAAACTCGGGCTGGTGTACCTCAGGAATATGCTTCTTCTCAGGAGGGCTCAAAGCGCAGAAGAAAAATTTTATCATGCAATTACTTCATTTGCAGAACTTGACATCCGAATGAAAGAGAGCGAATTTTTTGACAGGATTCTCGATATCGGGCGAAGCCTTGTACCAGCTGCAGATGCGGGGACTGTTACGTTAAAAAGCGATGATCATTTTAGATATGTAGCAGTATCTGGGTTTGATAAAGATGTACTTTTAAACACTATTCTAAAAAAGGAGGATGCTTTTATTCCTTCTACGAAAGAAGTTTTTGTTATAAAAAAGATTCTTAATAGAAATATCAGCGAAGAACTGAAGGTAAGGTTATCTAAGGTAGGTGTGGATAAAATTAAGCAGACGCTTATTACCCCGATTATCGCAAGTGGTGAATATTTTGGAGCTATTTTCCTTGATAGTTTTAAGGACGGCGAGGTTTTTACTGAAGAAGACCGTTATCTAACAACTGCTCTGTCTAAACTTTCTTCTGCTTTTGCTTCAAATTTGATTTCCTATGTCAAATTAGAGGATTTAGTCGGTTTTAATGAGATATCTCTTTCTTTATTCCACGAGATGGATCCAAAGAAAGGACGCGAAGAGGTTATTAAAAAGGCGTTTGAGATTCTTTCTAATTTGTACCCTGATGAGATTGAAGAGGTGGGCATTGGCGAGGGAGGAGGCAATGCCATTGTGCTTACTAAATTCAACGGGGAACATATTGAAAAGCATTCTTTGAAGAAGAAAGGGAAAGGGTTAATACAAGACGTCCTTAAAGAGAAGCATTCTTTCTTTGTATCTCTTTCTTCTCCTCCATTTGATCTATCCGATAAAAATGAAAAAGAGAAAAAGCATTGGGCAGAAGCCGTAGTTTTTTCTGGCAGGGAAGAGATTCCAATTTTCCGCATACGCTTTAATACAACGAAAATGTTTAGCGCAGAAGAAGAAGAATTTTTTGAAAGATTTGGGCGGGAAATCATTGTAATGTACGGCTCTGCGCTTTCATTTGAGGAGATAAAGGAACTGTTTATAAAATATATTACTTCCCTTGTTAATGCAATTAACTCCCGGGACCCGTATACAAAAGGGCACTCTGAAAGGGTTGCATCCCTTTCCTGTCTCATCAGCGAAAAAATGAAGCTCGGTAGAGAAGAACAAAGGAAGATTCTATTTGCTGCGATACTCCATGACATCGGGAAAATTGGTGTCCCTGAAGAAATTCTTGCAAAGACCGGGAAATTAACCAAAGACGAGTATGCTGTTGTGCAGAAGCATGTTGAAAGTGGGAAAAACATCGTTTTCCCGATGGATCCTGAGATTGCGGAGATAATAGCGGCGCACCACGAAAGGTGGGACGGAGCGGGCTACCCGGCAGGCTTAAAAAGGGAAAAAATTCCAATATATTCACGCGTTATCACCGTTGCAGATGTATTTGATGCGCTGATAACTGACAGGCCTTATCGAAAGGCATTTAGCATAAAAGATGCAATAAAGATTATTAAAGAAGAGAAAGGAACACACTTTGATCCTTTAGTTGTGGATGCCTTCCTTTCTATTCCGATGAAAGAGATCAAAAAAGTTTTAGCAAAACCAGATGTTATTTCTTTGATAATTCAAGCCTTGGAGTAATTTTATGTCATTCCGTTTTTGTCTCGGAATCCCCTCTTTACGATAGAAAATGATCACTTTGTGCCAGGCACCTTTTGATCACTTTTTGTATCTATTGGTGCCAGGCACCAGTGTGACACAATCTCTGTTTTTAAGGCCGAGATTGCTTCGACTGCAAAATCAGCAGCCTCGCAGAGACGGAGAGAGAGGCGCTCTCGCCCATTCCCTTTTCTTATTGCAAAATAATATACTTTAGAGTATAATACTTTAAAGTATATAAATAATTGGAGGTGCAATGATGTTTGTAGATAGAAAAGAAGAGCTTAATCTTTTGGAAAAGTTATTTCAAAAAAAAGATGCCCAGTTGATTATTCTCTACGGTAGACGCAGAATAGGAAAAACTGAGCTGCTCAGGCAATCTGTAAAGGATAAAAAGCATCTTTTCTTTTCGGCAGATCTTTCTTCTGAACAAGAACAGTTAAGGCAGTTTACTGAAAAAATATACCATATTTCAGGCGATTCCTTTTTGCAAACGCAGCCTTTTATTTCCTGGGAGTCTTTGTTGAGATATGTTTTTGACCATTTGGCGGGCGAGGTCCCTATTATTATAGATGAATTTCCATACCTTTGTGTCGGTAATCCTGCCCTCCCTTCCATTCTACAAAAAGTTTGGGATGAGAAGTCAAAGGAAAAGCATATTTCTCTTGTGCTTTGTGGTTCTTATATGAGTTTTATGGAAAAAGAAGTATTGAGTAGCAGAAGTCCTCTGTTTGGACGAAGGACAGCTCAAATTTTCCTCCAGCCCTTACCTTTTAAAGAACTTAAATATTTCTTTCCACAATATTCAAAGGAGGAGCGGGTATATGCATATGCTGTAGCAGGCGGTACACCTGCGTATCTCCAGAAGATTACCGATAAAAATGCATTAGCAGAAAATGTAAAAACAGAAATTCTAAACAAAAATACTTTTCTTTATAATGAACCAAGATTTCTTCTTATGGAAGAGCTTCGTGAGCCCTCCCTTTATTTTTCGATATTGAAAGCAATAGCCTCTGGAAAAACAAAATTAAATGAGATTGTTCAAGATACAGGAATAGAGCCCAGTTATAAAGTTAACAAATATATTGCAGTACTACGTGAATTGCGTATTGTAAGGAGAGAATTACCCATCACAGAGGAAAAACCTCATAAATCACGGAAAGGTATTTATATTTTAAATGACCCATTTTTCAGGTTTTGGTTTAAATACGTTTATCCAAATGTCAGCTACCTTGAGGAAGGTGATATTAATTATGTATGGGAAGAAAAAATAAAACCCGATCTAGATAGCTTTGCAGGATTTATCTTTGAAGACATATGTATACAGAAGATTAAAGAATTGAATAGAGAAAATAAACTCCCCTTTAAAGCGGAGAGAATTGGACGGTGGTGGGACAGCAGTGATGAAATTGATGTTGTTGCTTATAACAGTAAAAATGAGTTTATGTTTTTTGAGTGCAAATGGAGAAAAAAGAAGCTGGGAATGAATGTACTAAATGATTCAAAAAGAAAAGCAAATAAATTTTCTAAGGCAGAACATCGCTATTTTGGATTTTTCTCTAAATCAGGATTCTCAGAGAAATTAACAGAAGCCTCCGGGCGAAGTGAGAATATTTTTTTATTTGACTATTAAATTTGTCATTACGCTCCTTTCCTTGGCATGTCTTACACCAAGTGAATCCCGTTTTTGGTCTTTTCCCCGCCTTTGTCATTCCGCTTTCCTTTCTGCCTTTCCGTTCTTTCTTTGTCATTCTGGATGGAGCGTTAGCGACAGAAGAATCCCGTCTTTGGTCTTTTCCCCGCCTTTGTCATTCTGGGCTTGGTCCGGAATCTCGTCTTTTGTTTCTATCCTGTCATTGTGCTCTTTTTTCCTGTCGCCTCATTATTACTTGACAATAATTATTTTTTTTATCTTGACAATAAATTGACAAATATTATTATATAAATATGAAAGGAAAAATAATT
>JAUXIC010000064.1 GCA_030621215.1 Caldisericota bacterium | reverse complement strand
CGTTTTTTACATAAACTCTTTCAGAGAAAACAATGAAAGGAGAATAAAACAATAAAATGAATGATACCTATGGTATTGAGAAATTGGGAATTATAAACACAGACAGGGTATACAGAAATCTTACACGGGCAGAACTTACGGAGTTTGCGATACGGAATAAAGAAGGAATACTTACAGATAAGGGTGCTCTCAGTGTAAATACAGGGAAACATACAGGACGCTCGCCAAAAGACAGGATTATTGTAGACCAGCCATCCATACACGATCAAATAGACTGGGGGAACATCAATATCCCCACAACAGAAGAAATATTCGAAAAACTGCACGCAAGAGCAACGACTTATTTGCAGAAAAAAACTATTTTTATATACGATGGCTATGTCGGGCATGATATTGGAACAAGAATGTCGCTCAGAGTCATCTCAGATTATGCGGCTTCTGCTCTTTTCTCCACAAATGTGTTTGTAAATGCAGACAAAGAAGATTTAAATCTTCATACTCAAGCAGATTTTACAGTAATCGCAATTCCAAAATGTAAAACCATCCCGGAGATAGATGGAGTACGCAGTGAAGTAGCTATCGTAGTTAACTTTGACAAAAAAATTGCCATCATCATTGGAAGCGCTTATGGAGGAGAAATAAAAAAAGTTATGTTTTCAGTGATGAATTTTTTACTTCCGGCAAAAAATATATTCCCCATGCACTGCTCTGCAAACGAAGGAAAAGACGGAAATTCAGCACTGTTCTTTGGATTATCCGGAACAGGCAAAACAACAATATCCATGGACCCTGAACGAATTCTCGTTGGAGACGATGAACATGGATGGGGAAGCGATAAAATATTCAATATGGAAGGCGGTTCTTACGCAAAAATCATAGACATTACACCTGAAAAAGAACCCCGCATTTTCGATGCAATAAGATTCGGCGCATTAATGGAAAATACTGTAATAAGAAACGATAGAACCCCTGATTATGCAAACAGCAGATATACTGAAAACACAAGAGCAGCGATACCAATGGAATACATTGAGAATGCCAAAATGGATGGAATCTGTTCAATTCCTTCCGTAATTTATTTCCTCACAGCAGATGCATTTGGAGTGTTGCCTCCCATATCCAAACTCACAAAAGAGCAGGCGATGTATCATTTTATGAGCGGTTACACAGCAAAAGTTGCCGGCACTGAAACAGGAATAATAGAACCCTTACCAACATTTTCAGCCTGCTTTGGCGCACCATTTATGATGAGACATCCCTCAGTTTATGCAAAAATGCTCGGAGAAAAAATAGAAAAATATCATACAGATGTTTTTTTGGTTAACACTGGATGGGCTGGCGGGTCATATGGAACAGGAAGCAGAATAAAACTTGCCTACACGCGGGCGATGGTAAGTGCTGCGCTAAACAGGAAATTGAAAAATGTAGAATATGTGGAAGAACCTGTCTTTGGGCTGCAAGTTCCAAAAGAAATACCAGGCTCTATCGTACCTGACGAAATTCTTCTTCCAGAAAACACGTGGAAAGATAAAGAATCATACAAGGAAACTGCCTTGAAGCTTGCAAATAAATTTAAAGAAAACTTCGAAAAATTTGAAGGATACGTAGAAGAAAAAATCAAAAACGCAGGACCAAAAATCGTATAAAAAAGGGAGCATTTGCTCCCTTTTTTATTATCCCGTCGATAAATAGATTTTATCTTTTATTTCTTATCGCTTCCAGCACTCTTTCAGGAATATACGGTATTTTATGAACCCTTACGCCAAGCGCATCATACAGGGCATTTCCAATTGCAGGGATTGGACCGTTAATATTTATTTCAGCCACGGATTTTGCACCATACGGCCCGGTAGGTTCGTATGTCTCTACAACGATTGAAACTATTTCAGGGATATCCCTCGTTGAAGGTATTTTGTATTCCATAAAGTTTGAGCCAATCATTCTTCCTGAATCTGTAAATCTATAGTCCTCAGAGAGTGCATAACTTAAACCATTCACTAAAGCTCCAAGTATTTGCCCTCTGACAAGCTCCGGATGAAGAGGCGTTCCACAATCAACGGCGGTCACATATTTTATGGGAGTAATAATGCCAGTTTCTTCATCCACTTCAATCTCGACAAAATGAGCAGCGAAGGGAGGCGGAGAATACGGAGAAACCATTGAACCAGTTGCTGCAATCTGATGCTGATTTTTGACATACAAAGTCTGGTAAGCAATTTCAGAAAGTGTGACAGATTTGCCTGTTTTTTTGCTTATCACCTTGCCGTCTTCCAGCACAAAATCTCTTACATCATATTCACCAAATATCTCCTCTGCTACATTTAAAATCTGCTCTCTTACCTTCATTGCAGCACGAAGAACAGCCCCGCCGGATATAAACGTGCCACTGGAAGCATATGCCCCCACATCAAAAGGCGTAAGATCCGTATCAGCAGCATACACTATAACCTGCTGAGGCTTTATTCCGAGAGTTTCTGCCACAATCTGTGCTGCAATAGTGTCTAAACCTGTGCCTATATCCGTCCCTCCATACATAAGATTGAAAGAAGCATCCTCGTTCATCTTAAGCGTTGCAGCCCCCATATCAACGAGAGGGATAGCTGAACCCTGCATATGAATAGACATTCCTATGCCTCGAACCTTGCTGCCATTTCTGATCTTCTTCCCATATTTCTCAAACCAGCCAATTTCCTTTGCGCCACTTTCGATAAGTTCATCCAGCGCGCAACTCTGCATATATTGTGTCACCCCTTCGCGCCCTTCACCGAGAGCCCTGAAAATTGGAGACGTTTCACCGATTTTTATATGATTTTTCTTTCTTATTTCAAGAGGAGTCAGCTCTAATTTATGCGCAACCTGGTCAACTACCTGTTCTAAACAGGCATATCCCTGTGTTGCTCCATAACCTCTATAAGCCCCGGCAACGGGCAGGTTTGTATAGACGACATCGGCTACATACTCTACATTAGGTGCTTTGTTGTAAAGAGGAAGTGTTTTTGAACCTGCATTAGATGCAACAGTCAATGCATGCGTCCCATAAGCGCCTGTGTTACTCAATACATACATCTTTATGGCATTAAACGCTCCGTCCCTTTTTGCTCCGATTTTAACATTCACCTTCATCTGATGCCTTGTCCTGGATGAAACAAATTCTTCTTCCCTTGTAAAAAGAGCACGAGCAGGTTTGCCGGTTTTCATCGTAATATAGGCACAAACATCTTCAAGAATAATTTCCTGCTTTACTCCAAATCCACCGCCGATTCTTGGTTTTATTACCCGTATTTTTTGCACGGGTATGTCCAATACCTGTGCTACAATCCGCCTCACGTGAAATGGCACCTGCGTAGAGGTTCTTATTACTATCCTGCCATACTCATCAAGATAAGTGATGGTGCCATGCGGCTCAATAGGACAATGCTGGGCGTACGGCACTTCAAATGTATCTTCAACTACAACATCGGATTCCGCAAACCCTTGTTCAACGTCCCCTACTTTTACTAATATGTGCGCTGCAAGATTGCGTTTTGGGTCATATGCGCCTTTAATCTCAGGCTCGTCATGGATGACAGGAGCATCATCTTTCATTGCGTCTTCCATATCTAAAACAGCAGGCAACACCTCGTACTGCACTTTTATAAGCTTTAAAGCTTCCTGGGCAATCTCTTCAGTTTCTGCCGCAACTGCAGCAACTCTATCGCCTATGTATCTCATCTTTCTGTTAAACATATAAGTATCGTATGGAGATGGTTCTGGCCATCCCTGCCCGGCAGTGGTGTGTATAACGCGCGAAGTATTCTTATATGTAAGCACCATTTCAACGCCGGGATGTTTTTCAGCCAGGGTCGTGTCGATATCTTCGATGATCGCGTGAGCATATGGAGAATACAAAAACTTTACATGCAGCATATCCGGGAAAGAAACATCATCAACAAACATTGATTGTCCTGTTGCAAGAGAGAGTGCGTCAATTTTATCCGTATTTGTCCCTATATGTTTAAAATCTTTCATATTACTCATCTCCTTTTTTAAGCATCTTCGCAGCTAACTTAACGGCTTCTATCTGCTGTACATAGCCTGTGCATCTACAGAGATTTCCATCAAGCATCCTTTTGATATCATCATCAGAAGGATCGGGGTTGTTCTTAAGCAGAGCATAGGCAACAAGTATGGTGCCGGGAGTACAGAACCCGCATTGCACTGCTCCCTTTTCCACAAAAGCTTTCTGCAAAGGGTGTGGATTCTGCAAAGTGCCTATTCCCTTTATCGTTGTAATTTCACTGCCATCCACCTTAGCTGCAAGCATTGTGCAGCTTGTATAAGGCAACCCGTCAATCAATACAGTACAGGCGCCACAAGTTCCCATGTAACAATTTCCTTTCACTTCAAAATACCCATTCCTTCGCAAAACATCGAGGAGCACTTCGCCTGCTTCAATTTCGAATTCTTTTTTCTTCCCGTTTATGGAATAGCGGACCTTCATCTCACACCTCCGGTAAAGTCAAGAAGAATTTCTTTTGCATATATACCCGCAAGATGTTGTCTGTATTCTTTGCCCAGCCGCATATCTTTGGCAACATCAATATTGTTTTTTGTAAATGCCTCAAAGTCTTCTGCAAGTGCCCTGTCAAGTTTCTTGTCCCTTAAAAAAGCTTCACCTTGTTCAAAACGATAGGCAGGCCCGGGGCGTGAACCTACCGAAATAGAAACATCTTTAATAATATCCTCTTCAATTTGCATAAGTATTGCCATATTCAGTAAAGCTATATCTGTAGCATTTCTCACAAATCTTTTCATCCCAAATTGAAAAGAATCATCATATTTATTCAAATGCACCCCGACTACAATG
>JAUXIC010000045.1 GCA_030621215.1 Caldisericota bacterium | reverse complement strand
TTGCCATACAATAGCATTATGCAAAGGCTTCCCGCTGTCTCTATCAAACGGCACAACTGTTTCGCGCTGATTGGTTATTCCGATGGCTAAAATATCTTTTGAGTCTATTTTTCCATTTTGCAAAGCCTCTTTGATCGATTCTAATACCTTTTCAAATATTTCCTCAGCATCCTGCTCTACCCAGCCAGGTTTTGGGAAATACTGATTAAATTTCTTTTGAGCCGATGAAACCTCTCTCATATTTTCATCAAAAACTATTGTTCTCGTGCTTGTTGTCCCCTCGTCAATAACCAGAATGTAACGCGCCATATATCCTCCTCAAAAATATTTACTCACATATTAAACAAATACTTCTCCAAAATTCAGGCAATTTAAAGAATCAAATTAATTAAAATACACACTACTCCCATTCAATAGTAGCTGGAGGTTTCGAGCTAATATCATAAGTAACCCGGTTCACGCCTGCCACTTCATTGATAATGCGTGACGATACCTTTTTTAAAAAATCATACGGGACTTTAGCCCAATCGGCCGTCATCCCGTCGCTGCTTTGAACAATCCTAACAACAATCACTGAATCGTATGTTCTTTTATCGCCCATAACGCCAACTGTTTTCACCGGAAGAAAAACGCAAAAAGCCTGCCATACTTTGTCATATAAACCTGCCTTTCGCAGTTCTTCTAAAAGTATATAGTCTGCTTCCTTTAAAATGCTCAATCTCTCTTCAGTAATTTCTCCAATAATCCTGATAGCAAGTCCTGGTCCTGGAAACGGATGGCGTGCTAAAATTTTCTCTGGAATACCAAGCTCTCTTCCAAGCACACGCACTTCATCTTTAAACAATTCTCTAAGTGGTTCGATGAGAACAAACTTCATATTCTCCGGAAGGCCTCCGACATTATGATGCGACTTAATTTTTGCGGAATATTTCCCTCCTTTTTTCGATTCAATAACATCAGGATAAAGCGTACCCTGAACAAGATACTTGATATCACCTTCATTTTCAGCAATTTTCTCAAACACTTTTATAAATTCCCGTCCTATTATTTTTCTTTTTTCCTCTGGCAGAGAGACGCCTTTCAGATTATCAAGAAACTGTTTCTTTGCATCCACAAATCGCACTTCAAGCTTCAGGTCCCTGCGAAAAACATCAAGAAGTTCAACGGCTTCATTTTTCCTCAAAAGGCCAGTGTCAACAAAAACAGGAATCAAATTTTTACCAAGCGCCTTTGAGACAAGAATCGTTGCTACTGATGAATCCACTCCACCGCTAAGCCCTGATATAACTTTGCTATCCTTTGCAGTTTCCCGGATTTCATTAATTTTAGTAGCTGCAAATCCAGAGATGCTCCAGGAAGGAGAAACCCCGCATATTTTAAACAAAAAATTGGAAATTATCTCTTTGCCAAATTCAGTATGGTCAACCTCCGGATGAAACTGTATGCCAAAGATATTATCTTTCTCAATTGATGCAATAAGGCCATTTTCGCTTAGTGAAGTGACATTAAACCTGGCTGGCGCTTTATCTACATAATCGCCATGACTCATCCACACAATGCTTTTTTTAGGAATAGAATCAAATAAGCGGGACTTTTGAACAACTTTTACCTCATTTCTTCCAAATTCTCCAAGTGTACCTCTCGCCACTATCCCGTTAAACACTTTCGCTATAAGCTGAAGACCGTAACATATACCAAGCACGGGAATGCCTAACTTAAAAATTTCTTCGCAAGGAAAAAGAGCATCTTCCTCATAGACACTGCCAGGGCCGCCAGACAATATTATTCCTTTTGGTTTTAAAGAAATAATCTCATTAATATTAGTTTCGGGCGAAACAATCTCAGAATAAACTCCAAGCCCCCGCACCTTTTTTGTTATAAGATGCGTATATTGTGAGCCAAAATCAATTATTACAATGCTTTCTTTAAAGTTTTTTAACATCATGCGCCCTGCTCTCATTAAAGCCCATTCCAGTAATCTGGTAAAATTTTGCTTTGTTTCTCAGTTCTTCGATATTTCTTGCCCCCACATATCCCATGCCAGAGCGAAGTCCCCACACTAATTTGAACACAACATCCTTAAGAGCGCCAGTGTACAAAGTTAAAGCTTCAATTCCTTCCGCGACCATTTTAACTCCCGCGCCTCCGCCGTATCTATCGCTGCTTCCCTTTTTTAATGCAGGAATTGACCCCATTCCTCTGAAATACTTATACTTCACTCCTTCTTTTTCCACTAATTTTGAGGAACTTTCATCACAGCCTGCAAAAATGTTTCCCATCATGACAGAATTTGCTCCCAGTCCAATAGCTTTAACAATATCCCCTGAAGTTTTTATGCCCCCGTCAGCTATCATAGGAATGCCGTTCTCCTGACACACTAAACGAGCATTCATAATGGCAGAAGCCTGTGGGACCCCGGCACCGGAAATGATACGCGTGGTACATATTGATCCCGGGCCAATGCCCACTTTGACGGCATCACTCCCTGCCTTGATCAGAAAGAAAGCGCCCTCTTCAGTTGCAACATTTCCTGCAATCACATCCGTATCAGGAAATTTATCTTTTATACGCTTAACAAAATCCCCGACCCGCTGTGAGTGGCCATGAGACGTATCTACAACAATAAAATCACAGCCTGCATCTATCAAACACTTTACTCTGTTAATTTCCCTCTCAGCAACCCCTGCTGCGCCGCCGACAAGTAATCGGCCGTCCTTGCCAAGCGCGCTATCTTTACCGGGTTTTGCCCTCTTTACTTTTTTTATCTGAAGCGCTTCTTCTTCTTTTTTCATGTTCCTGTGTATAACCCCAACCCCTCCAAGTTTTGCCATTTCGATAGCCATTTTACTTTCAGTTACTGTATCCATAGGAGCTGAAATAAAAGGAACCTTTAAATCAATATTTCTTGTCAGTTTCGTGTTCGTATCCACGTCATGAGGCAATACATCAGAATATAGAGGAACAATTAAAATATCATCAAAAGTAAGCGCTAAACCAAGAATTTTTGATACATTTTTCATTTTTTATCCCTCCAAATACGCATGATGCCTATAAAAGATATTATACATGTCTAATTTATAACATATTATCTTTTTCTACAGAATAATCAAGATTCCACGATGAAATATCAAATAATTTTGAGGGAATCAAATTAGCCGACCAGTAAATTTTATAAAAATAAACAAAACACATATAATTTTATAAAATGAATAAAAATTTGAAGAGGATAGAAGGCTTTATGGCTAAAAATAAAGGAAACAAGCTGACCGAGGCTATTGTTTCAACCCCAATTTATGAATACTTTCGTGTTAACAACCTTAAGAGGCATAATATAACGTTGCTGCCAGATAAGAATAAAGCAATAAAGCAACACAATGAATTAAAGAAAACAATGCAAAATTTTGGATGCAATATTGTCGACGTCAAAGAATTAAAAGGGCATCCCAATTCAGTATTTGTGAAAGACACAGCAATTTGCACACCAAATGGGTACATTAAATTAAGAATGGGGCTGCCCGAGAGGAGAGGGGAAGAACAATGGATTTCAAAAGCATTGGAATCACTAAATATACCGCTTCTTGCTTCTCTTGATAAACCTGCTACAGCAGAAGGCGGCGATGTAGTGTTAGCAGGAAAGGTTGCATTTATCGGCCACTCCTCAAGAACAAACAAAGAAGGAACGACAGCAATCGGCCGCATCCTGTCAGGCATAGGATATGAGACACGAATAGCCCGCGTACCTTTGCCATTCTTGCATATTGGTGGAGCAATGACCGCATTAGATAATAACTGTATAGTTCATTGTAAGTATGTGTTTCCGGATGGCTTTTTCAGAGGTTTTAAAGAAATAGAAATCCCCTGTAATACATTTATCAGCAGCAATGCTATTAATCTTGGAAAAAATGAAGTAATAGCAGAGGCCTCCAACACGCTGCTCATCAGAACACTCCAGGAAAACAGCTTTACTGTCCATTCAATAGATTTGTCCGAATTTGTAAAGGGAACAGGAGGGCCAAGCTGTCTTGTTCTGCCCGTAAAAATGGAATGATAATCAGACAAACTATTCGTTATAAGTAATTGTTACAGTCCTTGTAGTGCCATCCCAGTCAACCACACATCCCAGGTTCTCTGCAACGAATCGAAGAGGGACAAATGTCCTGTCATTCACAATAACGGGAGAAACATTGTGGTTATCCACATCTATCCACAACGGAATATCGTTCACCAATGCTTTTGGATTATCAATCCAGAGATATATTAAAATATTGTTAAGTTGAACAGTAACCTTTCTGTCTTTTTCATCCCATTGAACCGCACCTCCCAGAGCTTCTACAATTGCACGTATCGGTACAACAGTCCTGTCCCAGCCATGCACAATCACGGGAATTGTGCCCCTTCCCGGATCTATTTCCTGCTCAACCCCGTTTACCAGCATATATGGATTGCCTATCTGCAATTTTATAACAATATGGAGCTTTCCTTTAAAGAAAACGGTTTTTGTAATTGTAGTTTCTTCTCCTCCTGCGTAAACTGCAACCGCAGTAATCATATTTTTCTGAGCAGACAGCAAAACAGTTGCATCAAACGTTCCATCTGCTTTTACATTTATTTTCTTGCCATTAATTGTAAGGGAAGACCCTAAAGACACCCTGCCTGTAAAAGAAAAAGTTGAATTTGAAACGGTAATTCCATTTGTAAAATTAAGATGCAGGTAGGGCTTTACCGTAAAGATGCCTTTTTCAATTAAAATTTCCATGTTTTCATTCAAAACATTCTCCACAATTACATACTGTAATTGAAGAGTGTTTGTAGAAATTTTTTCACCTCTTACGGTAACAGAAGCCACATTGCCGCTCCCTGAAACAGCAGTTTTTCCTTTTGCAGAAACAGCAATAAGGATTTTTCCGCTGCTAACTTTATGAACAATCAACCCATCCTTAAATAACTCGCCTTTTTGCACATTAATAACAGAGATATTATTACTATTATACGTAACGATAAAAGACAATCCCCTCATATCTTCTACCCCTGTTATATCTATTGGAATAACAGCCGTTCCACCCTCCATTACATCGCTGTTGCCCACAGATAATTTAGCAGGAAGATGCGTAGATATCATCACCGTGACAACAGCCGATCTGGTTAAATTATGGGAAGATACCAATTCCAATGTGATGTTTGCACTATCCCCGTCCTTTGCTGTAGCTGGCACAGTAATAGTAAGATTGATTTTTTTTGATTCATTGGCATCCAAAAAGAAGGAATCGCTAGCCACACTTATGTTCCAGTCTTTTGGTACTTCCGTTACCAGAATATTATAGCCGTCACCATTGGAACCCACATTCATAACGCTCATAGTAATATTTATTTTCTCCCCGGGACGCGCTGTCACTGCCTCAGGGTATACTGAAAAATGAACATCATAAGGCACACTGCTTATATCTTCGAAAAGAACACGTATAATATTGTGAAAACAATCTGTCACAAGAAAAGTGCCATTTTCTACCTCAATAGATGTTATTTCATAAAATATTCGCTCGCTTTGATATAGAAGATCTCCCTTCGTACTAAAAACCGATATTCTCCCATTCTCCGTATCAGCAACTACCAAATTCCCCGCTTTATCCGTTGCCACATCCTCAGGTATATAGAGCTGCATTGTTCCTCTGCCGCCACCTTCTCCGATAGTGCGTTGCTCTATAAACGCATTATTGAAACAATGAATTTTATTATCATAAATGGAGGTAATATAGAAATTGCCGTCTTTGTCCTGCGTTATTCCTGAAGGAAATTTACAAACGGGATAAATCTGGATGATATTCCCAAGATAATCAAACTTTACCACGCTGTTTTTGTCAAACAAAGTTGCATAAAAATAGTCGTCAATTCCCTGAATGATTCTTTTCACCTGACCGAGCCGGTCATCATATAAAACATTCTTTACACTTCCATTACTGCCATAAATTGCAATCCCTCCGTACAAGCCTACGAAAATATTACCTGCCTTATCCGATACTATGCTGTACGCAGAAGGAAACGCGCCTCCCTTTAGTGTGTCAATGCGCCGCACTAATGACCCTGCAGGAGAAAATTGTACAAGCTCGCTTGTTGCAAATCCACCATAATTTACAACCCAGATATTTCCATTCTCATCAAGGGTTGCATCAATTGGATTTACAAGCCTTCCATCCAGATCTTTTGGAGACTCTTTTTTTGACAAAAATATACCTGTTTCACTGAATACGCTAAGCCTGGATCCTATAGAATGCCCAAAAGGCGCATCGGAATTTATATCCCAATAATAATAACCTGCATCCATCACATAGATATTCCCAAGCATATCCGCGGCAATACCAGCAGGAGTTAATAATGCACCATCCTGCTGGGAAGGATAGCTTTCTGCCGTTTTTCCAATTTTCTTTATATATTTTCCACTGGCCGAATACTGGACAATTCTACCATTTATGGCTCCACCTCGCGAAAGGCCCCTGTCCGATACAAAGATATTGCCGCCAGTTCCTATAGCCACATCAGATGGAAACAAAAGTTCCTCTCCAATCACCACTAAAAGTATGTTCAAATCCGCATCAAACTTATACACATTTTTCCCGCTCATGCTCACGGCATAAATATTGCCATCAGCATCTGAAGTAAGCCCGCCGGGATAATCAATATTTACAGTCTTTTTAATATTTCCGCTCATATCTAGTTTATAAATAGTATTCTCAAAATAGTCGGAAACAAACAGGTATCCTTTTGACGCAGTAACTCCCGTAGGCGTATTTAAAAAACCGGCATCCAAAGTTTTTATAAACGCGCCATTACTACTAAAAAACTGCACTTTTCCGCCAAGGGCGTCGGATATATAAAAAATGCCTTCCTTGTAATCAATATCTGTAGGATAAATGAGAGTACTCAGCGAGCCGAATGTAAGAACGTTATGAAGAAGGCCGTCTAAGATATGCACCCTGCCGTAAGAATTGTCTATTACGGCAATCTTTCCCGTCCCGGCAGTACAAATACCCTGTATTGGGAAAAGGTATTTTGAATTATAATCATCTTCATACATATTCGCCTCTGCAAGAGATATTGAACCAATAAAATCATCACCGGGAATTGCTATATTTTGAATTACACTAATGTTTTTAACAGAATCCGCCTCGACTAACCGTGCTGGCAGGCCAAGCAATAGAATTAAAACAATGGCTATGGATATTGCTTTTCTCATCACCATCTCCTATGGGTAGAGCTCTCCGTAGTGCCCTGTCAAAATCAGAAAATCTTCTCCGTTTACAACACCGTCCCGGTTAAAATCACACTTTGAGTTAAAACCAGTCTCATTTTTGTTCAAGCCAAAACTTTTTCTGAATATTTCTACATCAAGGCTGTCAACCTTTTTATCATTATTTACATCCCATATTCGGGAATAATCGGATATTTTGTACTTTAAGGGCTTTAAAACAAAATATTCCTTTGGTGAAGAAGACACATATCCTGGGTAAATAAAATCAACACCATTTTCAATCGCCTGAAAATGTATTCTTGCTATAACTCCGGTTTTTCCAATTTCACCAGAAAGCGTAATATAGGCGGTACCCGACTGCACGGAATCAGTGAAGGTTACGTTATCTTTCAGGGCCACCTCTCCCCGTTCTATTTCCAAAATCTTAAGTAGAAACTGATCGTACCTGTAAGAGGCGAATAATGTTGTTAAATCCCGACCTGCTTTGAAAGAAAGATCCGCCCAGAAATCTTCTCCTTTCTTGAGCAAAGGAATTTTGTTTCCTTCAAGACTAATGTCAAGATAGCTTGTCCGGCTGTTTAAAACGTTAAAGCTGCCACTCTTTTCGTCTCTCGATATCACAGGTTGTATATCAATTGTGTCCGCATTGCTATTTGCCTCAAGGTATGAAATTTTGTAATAATATTTTCCATCATCTAAAAAATAATTGGCAAAGATATCTCTTCCATTCAAATTAACACTGTAATCGCCAATATAGATGGAAGATTCATCAAATATCGTATCAATAAAGTTTCCATTCGTATCGTATATATCCACTCTTATCCCGCCTGCATTATTTTCCCTATATGGTTTTTGAGAAATGCCATCTTCAATGCCCAGCCCAACAGTAAAGCTTATTTCAATATTATTATCGGCAGTCAAAGTGTCTCCGCTTTGAAAAACATTCTCAATGTAGTGCCGTTCTTTTAAAAGAGGAAGATACACAAATGGAATATGGAGAGTTGTGCTCTCTCCTTTTAAATATATAAATCCATACACTTCCCCCTGTATTTTATCATCTGCCTTAAAATATACAGTAAAACTCTTCTCGGAAAATGGCGCAACATAAATATTTTCCGGGTAAGTAAGCTCCACTGTTTCATTTAAATAAGTAGAATATGAAAGCGAAAAAAACAGACTATTGCTCGTTAAATTTTTGACAGCAAATTTACCTATCCGTTCCTTTCCATCATTGCCAAAAATAAACGAGGCAGGCTTGACTAGTGCAGTCGAGTTAACGGCACTTTGCACATCTATCCTTCCGGAACCTTGCATCAATGGCGAATACGGTACACCGGATACAGGATTTTCTAATATGTAAGCCGTATTCATCAGAAGAGATTTAATCTCGGCTGGTTTAAGCGATTTCCGTGCCTGTTTCATCAGTGCTGCGCTCCCTGAAACAAAAGGAGCTGCCATAGATGTTCCGCTGGCAAGCGATTTATTATTATTTAAAACTGTCGAAGTTATATCAACGCCCGGAGCAACTAAATCCGGCTTCAGGTAAAAATCTATCGTAGGGCCATTAGCCGTAAAAGAAGCTATTGTGCCTAAACCATATTTATTGCTTACCTTTATCATAGTAGAACCCGCTATCCGCTGTTTAATGTACGATCCATCCGTAGATGAAATAAACAAAAACGGTATAAAGTCAGTTTCTTTAGGGTTAACTTGAGATTGCAATTCGATATCCGGCAAGCCGCTCACATTGTTAAAAACGATTATTCCCTTAGCACCTGCCTTTTTTGCATTGATATCCTTATCCCCAAAATAGATAATTCCTCTCGATACCAACGCAACTTTCCCTGTGAGGTTTTTCCCTGAAAAATCACTTTCCAGGCCGTATCCGCAATAAACTATTTCATAG
>JAUXIC010000008.1 GCA_030621215.1 Caldisericota bacterium | reverse complement strand
GCAAATACTTGATGAGTTCTACAAACACTTACCTATCAGTTTACATATCAACGAAAACCACCATTGCCATATTATGAATCTTCCTGGATTTGGTTTGATAATCTTTTTAAAAGGCGGCGAACCCTTAAAAGTTGATTTACTAAATTCACTTTTAGCATTAAATAATAAAATTGCATATGCTTGTAAATCTTGTTTAAATATAGAAGCCTTGCGAGAAAGTGAACAAAAGTATCGGTTATTAGCAGAAAATACCCTTGATTGCATCTGGAAAATGGGTATAGACTTTAAATTTACTTATGTTAATCCATCTGTTCTCCAAATGCTTGGATTTACCCAGGAAGAATGGATTGGAAGTTCATTATCTGATCATTGTTCCAAGGAGAATATGAAATTTATGGTAGATTTGGTAAAGGAGGAAATTAAGAAAGGCAGTAAATCGGCTGGGGTAAAGTTTGAAACTTATCTGTTTCATAAAAATGACCGGGAAATTCCTGTTGAAATAACAGCCAAAATTTTATTTGATAAAAATGAACACCCTATAGAGCTTCAAGGAACAACCCGCGATATCACCGAGCGCAAGCAGGCAGAAGAAAAAGAAAAAGAACACCATAAAAACATCCAGTTACTTTCCGTAACTGCAATGCGGTTTGTTGAGTTCCCACAGGATAAAGACATTTATCCTTTTATTGGAGATCAACTTCAAGAGTTTACGGGCAAAAATTCATATATTGTTATTAATACCATTGATGAAGAAAAAAGCATTTTGACAACCCGTGCAGTTCTGGGAATGGGGAAATTCACAGATAAAATTGCCAAACTTCTGGGAAGACACCCTGTAGGTAGGACATTCGATGCAAAAGACGAAAACCTGTCCTATCTTTCTGACAGTAAATTACATTACTATGAAGAAGGTTTATACGAAATATTGCTGAGGACTGTTTCAAAAACCTTGTGCAGATCCATGGAAAAACTATTGAAGATTAAAAAAATATACACTATCGGCTTCATAAAAGATAATGAGTTATTCGGAACTATTATAATAGCTATAAAAGAAGGTGCCGGTGAACTTAAGAATAAACAAATAATCGAGACATTTATAAAACAGGCTTCTATAGCAGTTCAACGCAAGAAGGCAGAGAAACAATTAGAACAAAGCATGGAAAAACTGAGAAAAGCCATGGGGGAAATTATTCAAGCAATGACATTGGTTGTTGAAAGGCGCGATCCTTATACAGCCGGTCATCAACGGCGAGTGGCCGATCTGGCACGGTCTATCGCAACGGAAATTGGCCTTTCATCGGACCAAATTAACGGAGTCCGCTTAGCCGGGGTTATTCATGATGTGGGGAAAATAGCTGTACCTGTTGAAATTCTTAGCAAGCCCGGAAAGATAAGTAGAACCGAATTCGAAATAATAAAAAAACACCCTCAGGTTGGTTACGACATGTTGAAGGAGATAGAATTTTCATGGCCAATAGCTCAAATTGTTTTTCAGCATCACGAAAGAATGGATGGTTCTGGCTATCCTAATGGTTTAAAGGGTGATGAAATACTTTTGGAAGCAAGGATTATAGGAGTTGCAGATGTAGTTGAGGCAATGTCTTCCCACCGTCCTTATCGACCAGCCCTGGGTATTAATGAAGCCTTAGAGGAGATTTCTCAAAACAAAGGTATTCTCTATGATCCTGAAGTGGTAGATGCTTGCCTTAAACTCTTTAGAGAAAAAGGATTTAAATTTTAAGCATTAATTAAAACAGTATAGTTATTATATTGCTATAAAGTTTGAAAAAATGTAATGGGAGAGGCAAGTAATTTATATCACCAAAGCAACATCCCCCAACTTCTGGATGAGTTAACCAAGAAGGCGGACGACAGCTTTTATAAGGCAAAAGAAACAGGGAGAAACAGAGTGGTCGGTTTAGACAAAGAAGAAGATAAAAAATGTTGAAGTAATAGTGTCGCAAGATATTTTTATGGCATAAAGCATAAAATTATAAGAGTTGGTCCGTAGCGAAGTATAGAAGCTTTAAAATTTGCGTATTATTTCAATATCAATTCAATCTACCCCAATGGGGCTTTCTGCATAAAACAACTCGTTTAAGTATGGTTTTCTTTTGTACTTTACAATAAAGGCTTGAAAATATTATTTTTATAGTTATAATTTTTTAAAAAAATAAAGGAGTTAGAATGAGTGAGTTTTTGGAAGAGAAGGAATTATCAAGCGAAGAGCATATTACTCTCTTAAAAAATTGCTGTGGGATAGGGATAAAGGTTTGATAACTTAGGAAAAGACAGAGGAACATTTTAAGGGCGGTAAATAAGATTATGCAGATTTCTGGCTTGAAATAAACGGCAGATTTGTATATATTAAATACTATGCAGTGAGAAATGGAGAAGGAAAATATTTAGACACGTTGGAGGTTACTCAAGATGTAACTGAGAGAAGAGCGCTTCAAGGTGAAAGAAGAATTTATTCAGAGGAGTAAGGAGGCTGATATGGTAAAAAAGCAAGAAATTATTGAGGCATTGAAAAATGTGTACGACCCGGAAATACCAGTGAGTGTTGTAGATTTGGGTTTGATTTACGATATTGAGGTGGATGAGGATAATGGGACTGTATCTGTCAAAATGACACTTACTACTCCGGGGTGTCCAATGGCGTCTTTCATAATGAACGATGTAGAGATGGTTATCAGGGAGCTTGAAGGAGTAAAGGATGTTAAAGTGGAGCTTACATATGATCCGCCATGGAGCCCTGATTTGATGAGCAGTGATGCAAAGAAAAATTTAGGGTACGAGTAGACGCCCGTGCTATGAAAGTTTATTTAGACAATGCAGCTTCTACAAAAATGGATAAGAGGGTAGTCGACGCCATGATTCCGTTTTTTCTTGAAAAATACGCCGTATCTTCTTCCCAGTTTGCCCATGCCTATGGAATAGAGGTAAAAGATGCAGTTGACGAGGCACGAGCAACCTTTACAGACCGGCTGGGAGGAAAGTATCCTGAAGAAGTTATATTTACCTCAGGCGGGACTGAAGCAAATAATCTTGCTATTAAGGGAGTTGCCTATGCGAATATGAATAAAGGAAAGCACCTCATAACAACACAGGTGGAGCACAATTCCGTTCTTAATTCGTTCAGGCGGCTTGAGGAAGAAGGTTTTGAGGTATCATATCTTCCGGTGGATAAAGACGGTATCGTAGACATAGATGCGCTGAAAAACTGCATTAAAAAGGAAACGGCGCTAATCTCAGTTCAATATGGAAACCATGAGACAGGAACAGTGCAGGATATCAGGGAAATCGCAAAACTATCAAAAGAAAAGGGAATACTGTTCCACACGGATGCTGCGATTGCCTGGCCATACCTGCCAATAGATGCGTATAATTGGGGGATAGACCTTATTACATTATCTCCTCATAAATTTTACGGCCCAAAAGGCATTGGAATACTGTTTGTCAAAAAAGGAACAAGGATTAAAAATGTGCTGGATGGCGGATTTAATGAATTTAATTTGAGGCCTGGAACGGAAAATACACCTGCGATTATCGGTGCTCAAAAAGCAGCAGAGATATTTAGCAGGGAAGATGTTGATAGAGTTCTACTGCTCAAAAAACGTTTGATTACAGGAATAGAGACGACCATTAAAGCTGTGGAGTATAACGGCTCGAAAGAGCATTCCATACCACATATTGTTAATTTAACTTTTAAATATATTGAAGGCGAGGCTATTTCACTTCGCCTGGATTTTGAAGGAATCGCTGTGATAACAGGGTCTGCCTGTTATAGCAGAAATCTACAGGCAAGCTACATACTTCTGGCAATGGGGAAGAACCATGAACAAGCTCATGGGTCAATTCGGTTTTCTCTGTCAAAGTATAATACAGAAGAAGAAATCGATTATACTATTCAGAAAGCAGGGGAAGTAGTTAGCGATCTAAGAAAACTTAGCCCGTTAGGAGAGGAGGATGAAGAATAGTGCCAGTTCCGTATACAAAATTAGTAATTGAACATTTCAAGCACCCGCATAATGTTGGAAAGATTAAAAATGCGGATGTGAAAGTGACTGAGGGAAGCCCGGCGTGTGGGGATATGCTCACTCTTTTTCTGAAAGTGGACCCGGAGACTCACATAATAAAAGACATTAAATTTCAGTCATTTGGTTGCGCATCTAATATAGCAACAGGATCGATACTAACAGATATTGTGAAAGGCAAAACAATTGAGGAAGCAGCGAAAATTACGTGGAAAGATGCTGTGGAAGCGTTAGGAGGACTACCATCTGTAAAGGTGCATTGCTCAGTGTTGGCCGCTGATGCTTTGCATTCTGCGGTGGAAATTTACATGGAGAAAAAAGGGCTTGTGAAGGAAAAAAAACCGACAACAAAGGAAATTGTTATGTCCAAATTATCACATGTTGTAGATCCGCTGACCGGCATTGATGTTGTCCGGGCGAATCTGATAAAAACTATTCACATTAAAGAGGGTATTGTGACAGTAACTCTCGATTTACCCAAGGATCATCAGTTTGTAGAAAATATAAAGGAAGAAATTTTAGAAAGATTGGGATATTTATGGGATGTTACGGAAGTAGAAGTAATTTTTGAAGGTTTAAAAAAGTGAAGGTAAAAGTTAAGTTATATGGTGATTTTTTAAAATACGGGCCTGAATTAAGCTATATTACACTGTCAGAAAATGCAACCGTAAAGACGGTTTTAGATAGGATAGGGATTAAAGAATTGAATTACATGATGATATTAGTAAACACCAAAAGAAGCTGGGTTGATAACAAGGTTAAAGACGGCGACACGGTGCATATCTTTTCGCCTGTCGGTGGAGGATAATCTGGATTTATAACCAGCCTGCTTTAAAGATGTAAAAAAGAGAATCAATCAAAGGGAGGTGGCATATATGACAAAGATAGAAGCAATGGAAGGTGATATAGATGCATGTTGTAAAAGAAATACTTATAGCAATAAAGGCAGATTTAGAGCTATTTATGCGTGCCGATTCCTCCGTGAGGTCGAAGCGTGATGTTATTCTTTTTTCTACATCATTTCGAGGGTTAGCGTATTACAGGGTGTATCACAGTTTGTACGAAAAAGGGCATACGTTAATTGCAATGTACCTTTATTACCGGGCAAAACGGAAGTACATAATGGATATTCATCCGGCAGCGGAAATTGAGCTAGGTATTATGATAGACCATGGTATAGGCATAGTAATTGGCTCAACGGCCTTTGTCGGAAAAGGGACAATTCTTTACCAGGGAGTGACGCTTGGTTCAAGAAGAATAAAAAAAGGCAAAAGGCATCCAACTGTTGGACGAAATGTATTTATAGGGAATCATGCATCTATTTTGGGCAATATAAAGGTAGGGGACAATGCCGTCATTGGGGCTCATAGCGTAGTGTTAACGGACATACCGCCTCATGCTACCGCTGTAGGAATCCCTGCGAAGGTTATAAAAATAGAAGGGAAAAATGCATAAAACAATATTAAACAGTATAGGGAATACTCCAATAATTCAGCTTAAAAATGCTTCAGGTATACTTTTGAAGCTTGAGCTTTTAAACCCAATGGGCAGTATAAAGGACAGAATTGCTTTTTTTATGATCCAGGATGCACTGCAGAAAAATCTTATAAAGGCAGGCGGCACAATTGTTGAGCCCACTTCAGGGAATACGGGCATTGGGCTGGCATTTGTCGGGAGATTTTATAATCTGAATGTTATTTTAACAATGCCGGACTCAATGAGTATCGAACGGTAAAAGATTATGAGAGCGTTAGGGGCAAAACTTTTCCTGACTGAAAAGTCAAAGGGAATGAATGGCGCAATAGAGAAGGCAAACGAGTTTGTCGGGGAAGGGGCTTTAATGCTAAATCAGTTTAAAAATCCAGCCAATGCTTTAGCACATGAGGTATCTACTGCTCCAGAAATTCTTAAGGAGGTAGGGCATAACATCGATGCATTTGTTGCGGGAGTAGGTACTGGCGGAACAATTACCGGAGTGGGAAGAGTATTGAAAAAATTTAATAAAAATATTAAGGTCGTTGCGGTAGAACCTGTGCAATCGGCTGTCCTTTCAGGAGGAAAACCGCACCCGCACACGATAGAGGGGATTGGTGCCGGTTTTATACCTGACCTGCTTGACAGAGACATGCTGGATGAAATTGTCACAATTGATCAGGACGATGTCCGCGAAGAAACAAAGAGACTTGTAAGTGAGGAAGGAATTTTTGCAGGTCCATCGACTGGTGCAAATGTTCTGGCTGCAAAAATAATCTCGGAAAAGTATAACTTCAAAAGAGTCGTGACAATTGCCCCGGACCGAGGCGAACGATATTTTTCCGAGGGACTGTTTTGACATCCCCCAAGCGGCATTTATCCAGTTCAGCGGTTTAATCTACGGCAAACCGCTTAAGACAAAATACAAAATTTTTTAAAACATAAAGTATAATGTTTGTTTGCCTTGATAAAATATAATGGGAGTTTTTTGAAAGCTGATAATTTTTTAAACATACGCACGCGATGAAGGGCTTTATAAGTATGATTAAATTCATCTGTTTGCTATTTTAAAGTTTATTATTAAAATAGAGTGATAAATTAACATAAATAAATGTTTAGAGAAACGGGGAAAGAATGATAAGAGAATCAGACAGGCATAAAGGCAAGGAAAATACGGCATGGTAGGCGAGATATTTAATATTGCGAATTATTATCTTAATCCGCACGCCATCCCGGTAATGGCTACTGCCATTATAATGCTTGCACTTGGAGTATTTTCTTTAGTGCGGAATGCACGGAGTAAGACAAATATTTATTTCTTTTTTGTTACTTTTAGCCTTTTTATATGGATTTCCGGGATAGCTATATTGTATCTGACTCAGAATCAGGAGCTTGCCCTGTTTTTTTATAAACGATATACTTTTTTGGGCGTAGTTATGATTCCTCCTAGTGCTTATTTGCTAACTTTGTCGTTTTTTGGTGTGTTAAAAAAGAAAAAGTGGCTCGTTTTGCTAAATTATGCGGTTATGCTTCTTTTTTATCTAATGGCAAACAGGACGGATTTAATATTGGTTGGGACAAGGAAGCATTTCTGGGGATATTCAATCCAGTATGCTCCTGCTGGGAGTTACTTTTTAATTCTTCCTGCTTTTCTTTTTGCTACATTTATATTTTATTATGTAAGGGCAGGTAAATTCATTTTGGTTGGCAAAACTCAAAAAAAACTGTTTTTATTCAGTTATTTGGTGGCTTGCGGTGCTCTGGTAAACGTTTTGCCTTCTGCTGGTTTTGAGGTATATCCATTTGGATATATTCCTATTTTAATATTTGCAATAATTCAGTGGTATTCTATCGGAAAATATCAGGAATCTTTGCCATATTTAGCGCTGAACAGTATGACGGATGGTGTTATTGTTGTTAATCTTAACGGTAAGATTATTCATATTAACTCTGTTGCCGAAAAAATGATGGGTGTTCAGTCAGATTCCGTTCTTCATAAGGATATTTCGGAATATTTTTGCTCTACTGCTTGTAAATTAGCAGAGCAAGAACAATTCCAAACACTGCTAAAACAAATCAAAGTTGATCCCAGCCAGGTAATTAATGCACAAATTGAGTATATAGAGCCTGAAAAGTGCATTAATCTTACTACGGCTCCTGTTGTAAACAGATTAGGCGAAGTGAACGGGATTATGTTTATGCTGAATGATGTTACCGAGCATGAGCAATTAAAAGAAGATGTAGCGCAGTACCAGAAATTTCTTGAAAATATGGTAAAAGAGCGAACCAACCAATTGGAAGATATTAATGAACAACTGAAGCAGGACATTATTAAGCAGGAACAGCTCGAAAAAGACCTTCTTGTCCAGAAAAAATATTTTCAGGACCTATTTAACAATAGCAGTATGGCTGTAGCACAACTGGATACTGATGACAAAATCATTGCAATTAATGAAGGGTTTACAACATTATTTCAATATTCAAGCGAAGAGGTATTTGGCAAAGGACTTATAAAATTAGTCGTACCTGAATCGTTAAGTAGTGAAGGCGAGTTTTTCTTTTCGGAGGGAATGAAGGGCAAAAAAACCAAAAAAGAAACAGTAAGGAAACGCAAAGACGGCAGTCTTGTTTCTGTATATGTTTATGCAGTGCCTATTTCTGTTGACAATAAGATAGTTGGAATGTATGCAGTTTATATGGATATTACAAATATAAAGAAAGTAGAGGAGGAGCTTAAAGAGAAAGGAGCATTAACATCTTCCATGCTTGAAGCTATTCCGCATGCAATAGTTGGCTTACGAAATCGCCGTATTGTGTTTACAAATGAAAATGTAAAAAATGTATTTGGGTGGGAAAGAGAAGAGATAATCGGGAAAACAACAAGACTTTTTTATCGCTCTGATGAAGAGTTTGAACAAATTGGTAACGATTTTTATCCTACACTTGAAAAACAGAGATATTGCGGGGAAGAGTTTCCCTGCAGGCGTAAAGACGGTAAAGATATGCTATGCCGGGTAACTGCTTCAAGGATAGGCGATACACTGAAGGATAAACAAATTGTTGTTATGTATGAAGATATTACCGAACAAAAACGGACTATCACTGAACTTCAAGAGAGCAACGAAAAACTTTCAAGTTTGTTTTACAATCATCCAGCAGCTTTAGTTTACCTGGACAATGATAGTCATATTCTTGATGCAAACCCTGCTTTTAAAGCGCTTTTTGGCTATTCGATAGACGAAATTCGAGGGAGGAACATTAATGACGGCATGATTCATCCTGATGAAAAAAAAGATGAGGGGAAAAATTTGGACGAAAAGGCTTTAAGTAGAGGCTATTTGGATTACGAGACTGTTCGAAAGAGAAAAAATGGAACTTTATTCCCTGTGTTTATAGCGGGTTCGCCTATTGTAGTCGATGGCGAAGTAAAAGGAATAATGGGCATGTACGTTGATATTACTGAACGAAAGAAATCAGAAAGAATAAAGGATGTGATTTCCAAGATTTCGGAAGCCGTTCACTCTGCCGATACTCTTGATGCGTTATACAGCATAATACACCAAAATGTTTCTACTCTTATGCCTGCGCAAAATTTCTACATTGCAATGTATGATGAATTTTCTGAGATGCTCAGCTTCCAATATTGGGTAGATGAAACTGACCCGAAACCTGAACCAAGAGAACTCAAGAAAGGTATTACAGAGTACGTGTTTAATACAGAAAGACCATTAATTGCCGATCCAGAAGTTATTAAAAAACTGCAAGAAAAGGGCAAAACAGAAATTCATGGTACTCTACCTGCGTCCTGGCTTGGCGTGCCGCTTAAAGTGCAGGATAAGACAGTTGGAGTGTTGGCTGTGCAGAGTTATACTGGTGGAGTTAAATATACAGAGGATGATAAAAAGGTTCTGTCGTTTGTTTCCGAGCAGATCGCTTTAGCCATTGAACGAAAGAAAAACGAGAAGTCAATGCTTCTTCAAAAATCTTATTTAGAGACTCTTTTTGAAGGTGCACCTCTTGCGATTGCAATGCT
The DNA here is from genome assembly GCA_030621215.1 of Caldisericota bacterium. Lineage (GTDB taxonomy): Bacteria > Caldisericota > Caldisericia > Caldisericales > Caldisericaceae > UBA646. Next base: position 18,350 of record JAUXIC010000008.1, on the reverse strand, counting down.
TGACAAGGAAGAACGGGTGATGAACGCAAATAACGGCTTTGAAAAGCTCTTTCAGTATTCTATTGACGAATTAAGAGGGCAATTTATTGATGATTTCATTGTTCCTGATGAACTCAAAGAAAAGATAAAGCGTGTAGAGTTTGAAGTAAAACACGGGAAAGTAGTTGCTTTAGAATCAATTAGACAGCGAAAAGACGGGAGTTTGGTGAATGTATCTATATTTGCATATCCGATTATGTTAGGTCCTGTGATGCATGGAATTTACGCAATTTATGTCGATATTACAGAGCATAAAAAAAGCGAAAAACAGCTTAACTATATGGCCACGCACGATTCTTTAACTGGGTTACCTAACAGAGTTTATTTTGAAAATCGTTTTAAGTTAGAAGTCGAGCTTTCCCGGCGTAACCGCCAGAAATTTGCTATACTGTATCTTGACTTAAATGACTTTAAGAAGGTAAATGACGACCTTGGACATGCTGTGGGGGATGTTTTGCTAAAGCAGGTTGCTGACCGATTTACTTCACTTCTTCGAAAAAGCGATGTTGTTGCGCGTATGGGTGGAGATGAATTTGTGCTCCTTCTTTCGGACATTGATGCAAAAAATAAGATAGATAAAATTGTCAAAAAATTCTTTAAGGCTTTTAAGGAGCCGTTTATCGTGGAAGACCATAAAATTAATGTCAGTTTAAGCATAGGGGGAGTTATATTTCCTGATGACGGAACGGATAGTGTTACGCTGCTAAAAAAAGTAGATAATGCAATGTATAATGTCAAAGAGCATGGGGTGAGCACTTATCAATATTATCAGTCAGATATAGTTCTAAAAGCGGAGTGACCTAAAAATGTGCTTATTTCTTTAGGTCGAATGTTTTATTTTTGAAAACACATCGGACATTTGTTTAAACGAATTTTAAGAACGCTTGTCGTACTTAAGGAACAAAAATGTCAATCGCAATTGCAGGTTTCTATAAATTCTAAAATCTGTTCCATTGTGTTTTCTTTAAACCCTGTAAGGAGCCATTTGATTTTATAGTCGTTTCCTATAAGAGCAGTGGCAGGTATATCCACTATGCCGCACTGGTCAATTTCATTTTTATCAATAGTATAAAGTGGCAGCGTTATCCCGGTATCTTCCCTGAAAGCTTTTATGTAGTTGCTTCCTTCCGGGACGCATAGATAAAAAGCAATATTTTCAGGGAGGTTATCAATGCTGTTTTTTTCCTGAAGTATTTTATATTCTTCACGGCAGTTTTCACAGTAAATGCTTCCGAATGAAAGAATGACGTATTCGTGAGATTTGATTTCATCATAGAGCGCTAAGGCATTTCCGCCTGCATCGATTAGCTTTAAATTAGGTATTTTAGCTACTCCATTTTTTATATTTTCTTTTCTTGCGATATTTAAATAGTTTATTTTATAGCTTATGTATGATTTCAAATCCTTGGCAGCTGTATATGCGCCATAAATTGCGAACGCAATAACTATAATGATGAGAATTTTTTTTATTATACTTTTAAAAGCCATCTGCATAATGTTCCTTTCCTGTTTTTTTTATTATACTAATATTTTACTGGTATCAAAATTTTAAGAGGGGTCTTAATGTTGGAAATATTATGGAAATTGCTATACTGAACTAAATGCAGGATAAAACCAGGTAAGCAGTCTTTATTTTAAATTTTGTAGTGGGCAGCATATTGAACTTGCGGGAAATTGGAAAAACTTTGGAGAAAGAGAGATAAAATGAAAGATCTTTGGCAGTTTTTTAAACAAGAAAAAAAATGGTACATTCTTATTGTGTCAATGCTTGTTTTTGTAGATGGCGCACAGGTTACTATTCCAATTTTAACGAAAAAGGCCGTCGATGCGATAGGTGTTCAGGCAGATATTTCTCTAGTTGTAAAATATGGATTGTATGTGCTCGCTGTCGCTGTTTTTATTACAATAATACGCTATATATACAACTATATCCTGAGAAAACTTGTGTTAAAACTGGATTATAGTTTAAAGACCTCGCTTTTTAATAAATATCTCATATTGCCAAAATCTTATTTTGAAAGAGAAGAAATTGGCGATCTTATGGCCCGCGTGACAAACGATACAAGGGCAATACGTTTTTTCTTAATAATGGGTTTTCTTGGCGGCATAGACGTGTTGCTTTTGGGGGTTACTACTTTCATCATGATGTTCATGATGAGCCCCATGCTTGCTGTAATTGTCTCAATCCCCCTTGTTTTGCTTATTCCTCTTGCATTAAACTTTGGAAGAAAAATTCATGTATATTTTAAAAATGTACAGAGAATATTTGGCGAAATAACAGTACGGGTCCGGGAAGTAATAAGCGGGATACGGGTGATAAAGGCTTTTACACGCGAGGAGTTTTACCTGAAGCTTTTTAAAAATGTGAATGAAGAATATATCCGGGAAAACATGAAGCTTGTAAAATTAGATGGATTTCTTGACCCTGTGATTGATTTTCTTATTCACATTTCCCTGTTTTTACTGGTATTGTGCGGGGGGAATTTTATTATCAAAGGCCGCATTTCTATGGGGACACTCGTTGCGTTTATACAATATATAGAAATCTTAGCGTGGCCTATGATGGCTATTGGTTTTACTATATCGCTTTTTCAACGGGCACGAGCATCAATGGAGCGAATACAGAATGTACTTCAAACTGTACCCGAAGTAAGAGATATAGAACCTATTCATATTGAGCACATTGAGCGAAATGTCAGTATCAAAAATCTTTCATTTTCATATCCTGACGATGACCATTTTGTTCTAAAAAATATTTCTTTATCTATGCATGACGGGGAACTTATCGGTATTACCGGGCCAACAGGCGGAGGTAAAAGTACTTTGATGTCTCTGCTTCTGAGAGTATATAATCCTTCAACCGATACAATTTTTTTTGGTGAAACGGACATACTAAAAATTCCTTTGCAAGCTTTAAGAAAGAATGTTGGGTATGTGCCTCAAGCACCGTTTCTATTTGGCGATACTTTGCTTGAGAATATAAAAATAGGAAAGCAGGACGCTACAATTGAGGATGTTGAAGAGGCAGCGAAAATTGCATCTATTTATGAAGACATTATGAAATTGCCCAATAGATTTGATACAGTTGTTGGAGAAAAAGGAATAACACTTTCTGGCGGGGAAAGGCAGAGAGTAGCTGTAGCACGTGCTATTCTTACAAAGAGGCCTCTTATGCTTTTTGATGACCCGCTCTCAGCTGTTGATACAGATACAGAAAAAACAATTATCCGAAATCTCAGGGCGTATCTAGCAACAAATCATATCACAACATTATTAGTATCTCAGAGAGTGAGCGCTCTTACTGTTATGGATCGAGTTGTGGTTCTATCGCATGGAAAAATTTTAGAAGAAGGAACTCCTGATAAATTATTTGATGAAAAAGGGTACTATTTTCATCTATATAGAAAGCAGCTTTTGGAAGGGATGGGAGCATGAATAGAAAAATTTTAAAGAGGTTCCTTCCATACATATTAAAATATAAATTGCTTCTATCTGTCTCGTTTATTATGCTATTTATTGCCACTGTTTCTGTTACAGTACTTCCGTATCTATTAAAACAATCGGTAGACGAATTTGTTGTTGCAAAGGATTTTGCCGGCCTTTTACGAATTTCTGTTTTATTTCTTGGTATAAGCGGAATACTTTTTGTATCTAAAATGATCCAAGTTTATTTTACAAATCTTACCGGGCAGAGGGTAATGCAGGATTTAAGGACAGATCTTTTTAAGCACTTAGAGTCTCTTGCTGTTTCATTTTTTTCGAGAGAACCATCAGGCAAGATTATAACGAGGATTACAAATGATGTCGAAAATTTAAATGAACTACTTTCTGCAGGAGTCGTTGCTCTATTTGGAGATTTGGCGACTTTACTATTTGTTATTGTCTTTATATTATTTATTAACGTAAAGTTTGCGCTTCTGGTCATTATACCACTTCCTTTAGCAATTGTAGCGGCACTATTTTTAGGAAATAAAATGGAAAGATTGTATGAAAAGGTGAGAGATTACGTAGTAAAAATGAATATAGAGATGCAAGAGAATTTATCCGGGATTATATTAGTGCAGGCATTCAACATAGAAAAAAGAAGCCGTAAAAAGTTTGGTAACATTGTAGAGGGATACCGTCAAACATTTCATAAGGCTCAAATGACAAGCATACAACTCAGGCAGGTTATAAACATACTTTCCTACATATCCATTGCCATTGTGATAATAGCTGGAGGTATTTTTACATTGAAAGGTGCAGCTACAATTGGTACAATTATGGCGTTTCTTGTGTATGTTGATTATCTTTATCGTCCTCTCAGAGACCTTTCGGAGAAATTTTCTATTCTTCAAAATGCGATTGCTTCTATGAAGAAGCTGAATGATTTTTTTGAGGAGAAAGAAACCATAAAGGCCTGCAAAAAGCCCGTGCAGCATAAGGTTAAAGGGGATGTGGAGTTTAAGAATGTCAATTTCTCTTATGACAAAAAGATACCTACTCTAAAAGATATTAATTTGCGGGCAAAAGCGGGGGAAAAGGTTGCTCTCGTGGGGTTAACTGGCGCAGGCAAGTCAACAATTGCAAACCTTGTGCTACGATTCTATGATGCAGACAGCGGAACAGTAATGGTGGATAAGATAAATGTGCAGCGATATGATACAAGGCAGTTACGTTCCCGTATGGCAATGGTTTTACAACATGTTTTCATTTTCAAAGGAACTGTCAGAGATAATATTACTTTGGGTGATAATGATATAACAGAGGAGCAACTTATTGCTGCCGCAAAGAAAATTGGAGTGCACGATTTCATCATGAAATTTGCTAATGGTTATGATACAGAACTTTCAACAGAAGGAGGAAATATCTCGCAAGGGGAGCGGCAACTTATATCTTTTACTCGCGCACTTGTGTATAATCCACGCATTTTGCTTTTGGACGAAGCTACAGCATCTATTGATACCGCTACAGAAGAGCTTATTGAGAGAGGAATTAAGGAAATAATGGAAGGTAGAACATCTATCGTTATTGCTCATAGATTGTCTACTATAATAAATTCTGACAGAATATACGTGATTAACAGAGGGATAGTTGCGGAACAAGGTACACATCAAGAATTAATGAAACAAAAAGGTTTGTATTTTGAGCTGTATACAACGCAATTTGAGAAAGTTTAGGATATTTTTGTTTATTTGTTTTAAATGAAAGTGAGGGTTAAATGATTTTAGGAGCGCATGTTTCGATTGCAGGTGGGGTTTCAAATGCACCACTACGTGCAAAACATATTGGGTGTGATACAATGCAGATCTTTTCAAAAAATCAAATGCAGTGGCGCATTCCACCTCTGGACAAAAGTGAGGTTGAAAAATTTCATAGCAATATTGAAGCAACAAAAATTATTCCTGGAACAGTACATTCTTCGTATCTTGTAAACCTTGCAAGTCCAGATGATGCAACACATCAAAAATCAATATTAGATTTGTCAAAAGAATTAGAACGAGCTGAGGCCCTTGGTATTTCATATGTTGTTTTTCATCCTGGTGCTCATAAAGGGAAGGGCGAAAAATATGCGCTGGATAGGATTGTTGATAGTATCGATAAGATTTTTGGGCTAAGCAAAGCTAAAAAGACAATGCTTCTTCTTGAAACGACGGCAGGAGAGGGAACAAATATTGGATACAAATTTGAACATCTTGCATATATCATACAGCACTCAGGGATTCCAGGAAGAATTGGTATCTGTGTTGATACCTGTCATATATTTGCTGCAGGTTATGATATAAGAGATAGAAGTGCTTATAACGAAACAATAAACGCAATTGAAGAAATTATCGGATTAAGCCGATTAAAAGCAATACATCTTAATGATTCTGAAAGAAAATTAGCCTCGCGTATTGATCGACATGCAGAGATCGGGGTGGGAGAAATTGGGTTAAGGGCTTTTGAATTTTTTGTAAACGATGAACGTCTGAAAGAAGCATTGGGAATTTTAGAGGTGCCTGGCGATGAATTAGGGTACAAAAAAAATCTTCAAATACTGAGGAGCTTGATAAAATAATTATTTGTGTGCCCTAACGGTATTTTAAGCTACTCTACTTTTTTACAATATTACAGTAAGAGGTTATGTGAATGTGTACAGGCTAATTTTCGGTATCGGATAATTTCTTTTCCCTTATTTTATTTTTCTTGTCAACAAATATTATGGTGGGCGTGAAACCTTCTATCTCTTTTTCATCTACCATCGCATAGGATACTATTATAATAATATCACCTGTTTCTCCTTTTCTTGCTGCAGCACCGTTTAATTCTATACAACCGGAGCCTTTTTCTCCATACAGTACATATGTAGAGAAACGCTCACCATTGAAAATATTGTATATGTCAACTTTTTCAAATTCTTTCAGGTTTGTCTGTTCTGCAAGATCCTTATCTATTGTGATACTCCCTTCATAGTTTAAATCTCTTCTTGTAATGCGTGCCCGGTGTATTTTTGATTTAAGCATTATTCTTTGCATCTATAATCACCTCTATATTGTCAATAAGTCTTACCTTTCCAAAATATGCAGCAACTGCGATAAGTATATTTCTATCCACATAGTGAAGGTCTTTAAGCGTGTATAGGTCTACAATTGATACGTAATCAATTTTTTTCAACGTTTTTTTACTCCGAATCATGTTTTTCATTTCCTGGATGATTTTGTTGCTGTTCCTTTCTCCGTTTAAGATTATTTCTTTTCCTTTTTCTAAGGTTTGATAAAGGATTATTGCATCTCTTCTTTCCTTTTCTGTAAGATATTTATTTCTTGAACTCATTGCAATCCCATCCTTTTCACGCACAATTGGGCAGGGTATAATTTTTACATCAAAATTCAAATCTCTACACATCTTTTCGATTACTCTAAACTGTTGATAGTCCTTTTTTCCAAAGTATGCCCTATCGGGATTTATAATTTTGAAGAGTTTTAAAACAATAGTTGTTACGCCTCTAAAATGTGTTGGTCGAGACCTTCCGCAGAGGTTTTTTGTAAGCTCTGTGACTTCTACATAGGTTTGATACTCTACTGGATATATTTCCTTTATTGTGGGAATAAATATTGTTGCAATTCCTTCTTTCTCGAGTTTTGCAGAATCCCCTTTTTCATCACGTGGGTATTGATCCAGGTCTTCTGTTGGTGCAAACTGCGTAGGATTTACAAAAATACTTGTAACTACTGTAGCATTTTCTTCCTTTGCTTTTCTTACAAGTGAGAGATGCCCTTCGTGCAGATATCCCATCGTTGGTACAAAACCTATTAGCTTTTCGCTTCCTTTTATTTTTTTAGAGAATTCTTTCATTTCTTCTACTGTTCTTATAATTTCCACACTATCCTTCCTTCTTTTTTGCGTGAAAAACATGTTCTTCAGATGGGAATTTTTGTGTTTCTATATCTTCTATATATTTGCTTACAGCACTTTTAATTTCTTCATATAGATCTATGTATTTTTTTACAAAGTGCGGGGTAAACATAGGATCCATTCCAAGCATATCAGTTGTTACAAGAATCTGTCCGTCACAGAATCTGCCTGCCCCGATCCCTATTGTAGGAACTGAAACCGATTCTGTAATTTCTTTTCCAACTTCTTCTGGCATCCCTTCGAGTATGATACTAAAAGCACCTGCTTTTTCCAGCGCTTTTGCATCAGTTATTAACCGTTCCTTTTTCTTTTCCGTTTTTCCTTGTATTTTGTATCCGCCAAATAGATTTACGGATTGAGGAGTGAGCCCAATGTGTCCCATCACAGGGATACCGTATGAAACAAGTTTTTTTACAAGAGGAGCGACATTTTCTCCACCCTCGAGTTTTATTGCTTCTGCCCCTTCTTTCAAGAACAACCCTGCATTTCTTATTGCGTCCTCTTGAGATGTTTGATATGAAAGGAAGGGCATATCCCCAACAAGAAGTGCTCTTTTTACTCCTCTTTTTACAATTCTTGTGTGATACAACATCTCTTCCATTTTTACAGGTATTGTTGAACTCAGCCCCTGGATGGTTGTACCTACAGAATCTCCCACAAGGATAATATCAACTCCTGCTTCATCCAGTATTCTTGCAGTGAGGAAATCATATGCTGTAAGAGCAGTTATTAATTTCTTTCCTTTAAATTGCCTTACCTTTGGAACGGTAATTTTATCCATCGTTTAATACCTTCCTTATTTCCTTAATTTTTTCTTTATCCAATTCTCTTTCTTCCACTATCTTTAGTGTAGCAAAAGCGAGACTTTTGTAAATGTTTTTCAGCAAGGGGTCGTTGATATTTTTCAGATGGAGTTGTATGGTTTTTATATCCCCTCTGAGAATTGGTCCTGTAAGTGCCTGAGTGCTTCCCTTTTCTTTTATATTGTTCAAAACCCCTTGAAGCAGTGAAAGAAGCGCATTCTTTGCTTCTATTTCGTTAAACCCAATTGAGCGGAGGAGATTTTCTGAAAGGTTAAAGAGTGTCACAGTATAATTTGCTGTAATTACTGCAGCAAGATGATATATTGGTTTATTTGCCGTTTTAATCTTGATAAGTGTTCCATTAATTTTCTGTATAATTTTTTCTATTTCATTTACAGCAGTTTCATCTCCCTCTACCGCAAAGAGCGTTTCTGAGAGTGCTTTTACAGAAAGCAAAGGGTCTGCAAATGGTTTAAGCGGATGTACCGAGCATGTTCTTGCATTGAGAAACTCTAGAATTGAAGAAGGCAATACACCGCTTAAGTGGGCAACTATTTTCTCCTTACTTACTGCATTTTTGATGTTCTTTGACACATTCTCTATCTCTGAGTCTGGAACTGAGAGAAAAATTACATCACTTTGTTCTGCACATCGCTGTATCGATGTAGAGATACCCCCAGAAATTGCTGCTGCTTTTTCTGCGCTCTGTATGCTTCTACTTGCAATAAAAACATTGAAGCCTGCTTTTTTAAATGCAATTGCAAGTGTAGTTCCTACTTTTCCTGCTCCAATAATTCCTATATTCATGCATCCAGTATAGAGAGATTAAAAAAAAATGAAATAGCACGCTAGGAAGCATTTTTATTGGCGTTATTCTCTTGGCAGTTTGCAGAAGTATGAGCTGTCTCTGGGTTGGGGAGGTAAGGCAAAACAAATATTATAGTGTTTGAAAAAATTTTGCAAAACACTATAATTTTTTGGAGGAAAATGTGATTAAGGAAAACGTTCAAAAAATTCTTCAGGAACTGCCAGAAGGTGTATTGCTTGTCGCAGCAGTTAAATCACGTTCTATCGAAGAAATCAAAGACGCAGTTGATGCCGGTGTAAAAATTATTGGGGAAAATTATTTGCAAGAAACGGAAAAATTATTTCCATACATTGAGCACATCGTTAAATGGCATTATATTGGCTCTATTCAAAAAAAGAAGATAAAAAAAATTGTTAAAATTTTTGACATGATAGAAACAATCGACTCTGTTGATGTTCTCCTGGAAATTGACAGGCGGGCAAGAGACGAAGGCAAAATAATGCCTGTTCTTATTGAAGTAAACAGCGGCAAAGAAAAGCAGAAAAGCGGCGTATATCCGGAACAGGCCGAACATCTGGTAGATGCAGCTGCTTCGCTTAAAAATGTACTTATTCAGGGACTTATGACAATGGGGCCATTTGTAGACGACCCGGAAAAATTGCGCCCTTATTTCAAGCTTACAAAAGAGCTTTTTGACCATATCAGAGTGCGTGAAACGAAAAATGTTCAAATGAAATATTTATCAATGGGGATGTCAGATTCATATAAGGTAGCAATACAGGAAGGAGCAAATATTGTGCGCATTGGCACATCGATCTTTGGGCCAAGACGACGATAGATAGAAGCTCAGTTTTAGTGAATGTCTTTAATATGTTTATTTTCGAGATTTTGTTGCAAGCTGGCCGCAGGCGGCAGAAATATCCGGTCCTTTTGATTTTCTCAGTGTTGCCCGTACACCATTCTTTTGCAGGGACCTAAGAAACATATTCTCTTTTTTTGATACTTTAAATTTAACGTGTGGAACTGGATTGTATCGAATCAGATTTACTTTTACGAATTTAAGCCTTTTCAAAAAATCGACTAAGCTTTGTACGTCGCTGATAGTATCATTTATTTCTTTTAATAATAGATATTCAATAGTGATTGTATTGCCGGTCTTTCGGGTATAGTAGTTAATTGCCTTTCTTAATTCAGTAAGGGGATGTTCTTTTAGTCCCGGCATCAGAAAATCTCTTTTTCTCTGTTCTCCTGCATGTAAAGAGATTGCAAGGCGTATGGATGATATTTGATCTGTGAGTTGATAAATTTTCCCCGGAATGCCTGCGGTAGAAATTACTATTTTTCTTTTTCCGAGCGCTCTCCCATTTTTATCAGAAATAATTTCAATTGCTTTTTTGACACTTTCATAATTGAGAAGGGGCTCTCCCATTCCCATAAATACAACATTGTTTATTTTAGTTATTTTATCAATCTGCAGAAATTGCTCAATGATTTCTCCTGTTGCCAGGTTTCTTATTAATCCCATTTGGCCTGTGGCGCAAAACTTACATCTTAGCGGGCACCCTATTGATGATGAGATACATAAAGTGTTTCTCATCTTTCCATATTGATTGCTTTCGTGCATAAAAACAGTTTCTACGAGGCTTTTATCGGGCAACTGGAACAAGTATTTTATGCTCCCGTCTTTGGATTCATATTTTGAAACGAGCCTGAATGCATAGATATAAAAGGTATTTGTCAGCGTTTTTCTCAAAGGTTTTGGGAGAGTTGTAATATCATGGAAACTCTCCTTTTTTTCTCTATAAATTGCATGAAATAGTTCATTGGCACGATATGCAGGTTCATTGATTGTGCTGAAGTATTCTTTCAGTTCATCTAAATTCAAATTTTTTATATCTTTTTTCAATTTTTATCCTTGTCAGTCTTTATTTTTTCTCCAATTTTACGTTCGTTTCCCTTTAAAAGCCTTTTAATGTTTTCGCGATGTGAAATTTTGACAAGTAATGCAATTATTAAACTGGATAATATAATCGTTTTGTCTACGTGGAGCAGTGTGAGAAAAACGGGCAGGGAACAAATGGAAACAATAGAAGCTAACGAGACATATTTCGTAAGTAGCAGTACAAGGAAAAATATGCTTCCGGATAGTAAACCGGCATAGACCGATATGGCTCCTATAACGCCATATGTAGTTGCTACTCCCTTTCCTCCTTTAAAATGAGGCATAAACAGGGAATAATCATGTCCTATTATGGCCATAATTCCCAGGAGCATTGCCAGAGAAGGGACCTGTAAAAAATATTTTCCTATCATTACTGCCAGGAATCCTTTCCCAAAATCCAGCAGAAATACAGCAATTGCAGCCTTGTTTCCAACTACCCGCTGTACATTTGTCACTCCAATGTTTTTGCTCCCGTACTTAGTGATATCAATGTGGTAAAATTTTTTGCATATAATATACCCATTAGGTATAGAACCAAGTAAGTAAGCAATTACACAAAATAGCACTATTTTTGTCATCATATTAGCATCCTTTCTTCCTGTTTATTATAATTTTATATAAAATTCTGTCAATTCTTATCGTCTATTGTATTGTTCTTCACTTTGATTAATATGAGCTTGTCTGGATTTTGAAATACAGTAAATATACGGGTAACACTTGACATGAATCGCAAAATTGCTATCATTAAGCATCATATTTTAAACAAGGAGGATTTTATGAAAAAACAGCCACCAGAAAGAGTATCGCAGAATGAAATTATCTTTAAGGTTGAAGAATTAGAGCCCTTGTTGAGTCCACCACCAATGGATTTAAAACCATGGACTCCAATGTATCTTGAGTTGAAGAATGGGCAAAAAATGGTGATAAGACAGATGGAAAAAGAGGAAGTTCCTGCTCTCCTGCCCTTTATTAAAAAGTTTATGGATGTGGATCATGATTTTTATGACATTGTCGGCGCAAGAGTATATGCAGAGATTTTGGGTTGGTATCGTAACAGATTAAAAGACCCATATATGTTTGTTGGTATAGTTGATGGAGAACTTGCCGCAATAGCAAATGGAAGAATCATGGATGAGGATATCAATATAAGTCTTCATACAATGGCGTTTAAAAGAGGTGTAAAAGCAGGTGCTGCTATGTATTACGCCAAATGCTACTATGCCTTTGAAGTCCTTGAACAAAATGAATTCTGGGCAACATACGAAAGCTATAACGGATTTAAGAGATGGGGAATTGGGATGGCACAACCGTCTTATCCGTGGCCAGAATATCAGCATGAATTAGGTGGCGCAAAAGTATTTTATGTGACAAAGAAATACTGGGACGCTTCGATTAAAAAATATCTTGAAGATTACCTTGGCACTATATTTAAGTCACCAGTGCCAGAAGATCTTTTGAAATCCACTGAGAATTTTAAGATCCCTTCGGAACCGGATGTATAAAAATGTTTCTGACAACAGACCAGGAATTAATTCCTGGTCTGTTTATTTTAGAGGAGGCAGGCAAAAGTGGCAATAGCAATACCAGTGAAAGTCATTTCCATAGGTAATAGTGTTCCTCGTTCTGATGCAGTTTTTACTATTCATTCTACTTTCGACCGGGTTGCCAATCTTTTATATCCCGAAGGTCTTGTATCTGTTGTGACTGAAGACATTGGCGGAGGGCCTAATAATATCGTTGTAAATGGATTTAATTTTTTAAATCTGAGAGAAGCGCAGATTATTAACGATGAACTCATCCTGAATGATACAAAAATATTTTTATCCAAAGCTTCTAAGTATGATCCTACGATTAAGCTTGATGCTTCAAAGAAAACAGCTTTTTTGTCCGGGTTGCAAATTTTTGAAAGGGTTTTGATAAAACATGCGCATTCGTTGAGCAGCGTATTTTTATTGGATAACAGACGAAAAAGCTTCTTCATTACTCCGTTTGAAAAGAATTTAAGAAATCAACTGGATGCAGGGGTCACCGAGATATTAAACGGCAAACTGTCTTCTGTTGAAAAAATTAAAGGAGTAGGTCTTGGCTTTACTCCTCAAGGTGATGACCTCATCAGCGGTATGCTTTTGGCTTTGTATGTGTATCAGCTTTTGTCAAGTTATTCTACTAATCATATACGTGAGGAAATATATCGTCTTGCAAGAAGTAAAAATATCATTTCTGATGCATTTTTACATTTTGCGGCTCAGGGAGAATTTTTCGAACGGTTTAAAAATCTTATTTATGCATTTTTTCAAGATAAAGAGGTAATTATTAATGCTACTATGCAATTACTCGCCGTAGGAGAAACATCTGGAGCAGATATTGGGACAGGGTTTATTCTGGCGAGCAAAGAAGCTTTTAAAAAATCTATAAATGGAGGTGTATTAATATGGCAGTAAAAGGAATTCTTAAAGAAGGGGAATATTATGATTCTGTTACGCTTATGCTTGTTGCAAGAGATGTGTTAGCGATGGAAGGGGTAGAAGATGCTGCTGTTGTAATGGGAACTGAGCAAAATAAATCAATTCTTGAGACATCCGGGATTCTTCTCGATATGTTTAAAGATGCAATCGATTCAGATTTGTTGATAGCAGTAAAAGCAAAGGACGAGGCTACTTGCAATGCAGCAATTGAGAAAGCAAAGGAGCTTCTTACATCAAGACGTTCAAAAGCGCAGGAAACTGGCGAGTATATGCCAAAAAGCCTTGAAGGTGCTGTGGATTTTCTGCCTGATGCGAATATGGTTATTATTTCTCTGGCGGGGAAATATGCAGGCGATGAAGCTATGAAAGCTCTCAAGAAAGGCCTTCACGTAATGCTATTTTCGGATAATATACCGGTTGAAAAAGAAATTGAGCTAAAAAAATACGGAAAAGAACATGGTCTTTTAGTTATGGGTCCTGATTGCGGTACTGCAATTATAAATGGTGCTCCACTTTGTTTTGCAAATGTGGTTAATCGCGGTGACATTGGGATAGTTGCTGCATCTGGTACTGGACTCCAGGAAGTGAGTGCTGTTATTTCGAACGAGGGAGCTGGAGTATCCCAGGCAATAGGAACTGGCGGAAGAGATGTAAAGAAAGACGTCGGTGGAATTATGTTTATCGAAGGAATTAAAGCACTGGAAGAAGATCCTGAAACAAAGTACATAGCGCTCGTTTCTAAGCCACCTCACCCTGAAGTATTAGAAAAAGTGGCAGCTCTTATTAAGATAGAAATAAAAAAACCTGTTGTTGCAATTCTTCTTGGCGGCGATCCAAAAGTAGTTGAAGGAGCGGGCGCGATTCCAGCAAATACCCTTGAGGAAGCTGGTCTTATAGCAGCCTCTTTCTCAAAGGGAAAATCAATGGATGAATTCAAGAAATTGTTAGAGGAGAGGGAAAAAGAGCTTTTAAATCTCGCTGAAAAAGAATCAAAAAATAAAACAGCTGCCCAAAAATTTGTAAGAGGGCTTTATACAGGTGGAACACTTTGCGACGAAGCAATGCTTATATCCCGTACAATTATAGGCGAAGTTTACGGCAATGCTCCGCTTAATCCCCAATTTAAACTCGAGGATTCATGGCGCAGCAAGGAAAACACATTTGTTGATTTAGGTGAAGATGAATTTACAGTAGGACGTCCTCATCCTATGATTGATTTTGCTTTGCGCAACAAGAAAATTCTTGAAGAGGCAGAGGATAAAGAAGTTGCGGTGATACTCCTCGATGTTGTGTTAGGGTATGGTTCTAATATGAACCCAGGAGACGAACTAAATCCAGTTATTAAACAGGCAAAAGAAACTGCCGAAAAGGGTGGCAGGAACATCACATTCGTGTGCACTATTACAGGAACGGATAAAGACCCACAGGGAAGAGGAAAAGTCAAACAGCAGCTTGAGGATGCCGGTGCAATTGTTGTGGCATCTAATGCGGCAGCGTCAAAGCTTGCTTCATATATTGTGAAAAACCTTGGAGGTGCAAAATGAGAAAAATTTCGGATCTTTTTAAACAGGAATTACAGGCAATTAATATTGGTCTTGTTTCTTTTAAAGAAAGTTTAGAAGACGTAGAGGTAAAAGTCATTCAGGTTGACTGGAGACCGTCTGCAGCTACGGATGATGAAACGAGGGATGCTCTACAGAAGTTATTGGGCACAAAATAAACAGTAAGAGGAGAGAAAAAAGATGAATAACGAAGAATTTGTCAAATTATTAAATGAAGCAAAGATGTATGATTTAACACAGCCTCTCAGTATCCATACTCCGCCATGGCCAAGTTATATGCCGCTTGGCATTCAATATTTTAAGAGAATAGCTGGTGCACATATGGGACAGGGTGCAAATGGGCAGATTATTACATCAAGCAACCATGTAGGTACACATATGGATGGTGAAATTCATTTCTTTAGCTCCGGCCGTCCGATCGGCAAAGTGCCCCTTAATGAATGGGTAGGGCCTGGAGTGGTAGTTGATATTTCTGACGAGGTAGGCGATTATGATTTATACACCCCGGAAATGCTGATGAAAAAAGCAGATATCAGAAAAGGTGATATTCTTATTATCAATACTGGATATCATCGTTATGCATGGGACCAGCCGGAATCTGATGAAGTACGTTATATGGTTAAACATCCTGGGCCAAGTCCTGAATTTGCAGATTGGGCATTAGATATGAAATTCAAGTGGATTGGCGTTGATTGTGGCAGTGCAGACCATCCTATGAATACAATTTTAAAAGATTGGCATCCCGGATTATTCAAGGAAGCAGAGAAAAAGCTAAAAGAAAAATATGGAAAGAGTTGGGAAGAAATGTTCCCGTCGGAAGTTTACTATCAGATTATGCATCTAAAACTTTTCCCGAAGCGTCTCGTTCATGCAGAGAATATTGGCGGAGAGATTGATAAACTGAATAATAAGAGATCCTATTTAGGTGCATTTATTGTAAAAGGAATTGAGATGGAGTCTGCCTGGTGCAGAATTGTCGGGTGGGAGATACCAGAAGAAAAATAACAGATACCGCAAGAAAAATAATTAATCACATCAGTGATTTGAGTTTAAAACGGGCACAAATATTTGTGCCCGTTTTAATTTTATTATTTACTGCGGTTGAGTCATATAGCAGCAATAGAAGATCTCTTTGCCTTAAGTATTGTTTATTATTTTTGCAATAAGCTTAAAGAAAAAGAAAACAGGGTTGACCCTAAAAATAATACATTTGGACAACCCTGTTTTTATGTTGTAGGCTGTTTATCTTGCAAGTAAAGTAATCATTATTCCTGCTACGACTGCTGTCCCAATAACGCCTGCCACATTAGGTCCCATAGCATGCATCAGTAAGAAATTCCCGGGATTTTCCTCTTGTCCTACGCGCTGGGAAACTCTTGCTGCCATCGGCACTGCTGATACGCCTGCAGAACCGATAAGGGGGTTGACTTTGCCGCCACTAATCAGATAATACAATTTTCCCAGTAATACGCCTCCAGCTGTGCTGGCAGAAAAGGCTATAACTCCTAAGCCTATGATACCCAATGTTTTTGCTGTAAGAAAGGCCTTCGCACTCATAGTGGCACCGATTGTGACTGCCAGAAAAATTGTCACTATATTGATGAGTTCGTTTGCAGCGGTATGTGAAAGTCTTTCTACAACTCCTGATTCCCTGAAAAGATTACCAAGCATCAACATTCCAATGAGTGGCGCAACGGCGGGGAAGAGGAGGCTGATGATGATAGTAACCACAATGGGAAATAAAATCTTTTCTATTTTGGAAACAGGCCGCAGCTGTTCCATTACAACACTTCGTTCTTTTTTGGTTGTCAGGAGCCGCATGATTGGTGGTTGTATAATAGGAACAAGAGACATATATGTGTAAGCTGCAACCGCGATAGCACCCAGCAGATGTGGCGCCAATTTGACCGAAGTATATATTGCAGTTGGCCCATCTGCACCTCCTATGATTGCAATAGATGCAGATTCTCCTATGCTAAAGCGAAGTAATTGAGCTATAATCAGAGCGATAAAAACTCCAAATTGTGCAGCAGCACCTAAGAGAATTGTCCAGGGGTTTGCAATAAGAGGTCCAAAATCCGTCATTGCTCCGACTCCCATAAATATGAGCAGTGGAAATATTTCCGTTGCAACCCCATATTGATAGAGAACGTAAAACAATCCTGCAGGATGTAAAGGACCACCTGGCGGGTTCATAAATCCTGCGTTTGGGAGATTTGCCAATATGCAGCCAAACCCGATTGGGAGAAGGAGAAGTGGTTCAGATTTTTTAAAAATTGCGAGGTAGCCTAACAATAATCCTATGCAAATCATTATCAGCTGGCCAAAGGTAAAGTTATAAAAGCCACTTTCTTTGAGTAAATTTACGAAAATACTTTGCATATCTCCCTCTACTTCTCTAACTCAATTAATTTTTGTCCTGTCGTGACATAATCGCCAGGATTTACAAAAATCTTGCTAATCTTTCCATTCTCTGCCGCAAAAATTTCATTTTCCATTTTCATTGCCTCTATCATGAGCAGCATTTTCCCTTTTTTTACTGCGTCTCCCTCTTTAACATGAAGTGAGAGTATTTTACCCGGCAGCGGAGCCGCTATGATTTTTGCTCCATTATTAAAAGCGGGTGTTGTTTCTGTCGATATTGGTTTTGCACTAATTGTTTCAGTAACGGCAGTAGCACTTTCTTTGGTGTTCTTTGCCTGAGTTTTAATATCTTCAGGCTTCTCAATTTTATTGCTCCCTTTATTTATTTGAGTAATGACATGTTGAGATCCAATTTCGCTAACTTCTACCTCGAATATTTCTCCATTTACTGAAACTTTAAATTTTCTACCCATTTTTCCACCTCTTTATTTTAAGTTTTTCGTATGTTTTATTTTTAGGAAAGCTTCTTTTAGTTGTTTTTTGTTTGTTTGTGCCATTTAAATACTGGTACAGTGCAGCACTTATTGCCGCAATCTTTTTTTTGCTTATGCCGCCGATTTCTTCTTCTACTACAGAAATTCTCTGAATTTGTGTCTCTTCCCGGTAAAAGATTATCCTAAAGAGGAAAAGAATTACTCCAATCAGTGCAAGGACAAGAAATACTCCTACCATTGCAAGGAAACCTAATAGAACTCCCTCGCCCAGTGTATTAAATTGCATCTATATCTCCTTATTATAGAGGAATGTTTCCATGTTTTTTCTGAACAGGCTCTTCACTTTTTGTTCTCAGCAGCTCGAGGGCTTGTGCAATTACAATCCTTGTATCTTTTGGATCTATAATATCATCGACATACCCTCTCTCGGCTGCCCGGTAGGGATTTGCAAACTGTTCCTGATACTCTTTGATTTTTTCCTGCCTTACGGCTTCCG
>JAUXIC010000038.1 GCA_030621215.1 Caldisericota bacterium | reverse complement strand
TGAAGAAACAAAAAAGATAACAGGTTTTAACGGCAAAATTTACACAGTCGACGCAACCGGCATTTCACTCAAATTGTTAGGCATTGATGCGCCAAACGTGCCTATGCTTGGGGCATTACTAAAGGCCACTGATGTCGTATCGATTGAATCCATTGAAGATGTAATCAGAGAACATTTTCTTGCAGCTTTGGGAGAGGAAAAGGTCAAAAAGAATATAGAAGGTCTGAGGAAAGCATGGGAGGAAATGGCAAAATGACAGAAAAAAAAGGCTGGAAAGATCTTATGCGCGGAGCTGATCTTCCACCAGCATCTTCGCTTGAATATAAAACAGGATCATGGAGAACATTGCGACCTGTTTGGGATCCTGACAAATGCACGCACTGCATGTTTTGTGTAGCATACTGTCCCGATATGGCTATTCCGATAATTAAATCTGAAAAAGGTGTAAAAGGATTTAATGGAAGAATTTATAAAGGTACCGTAAGGCTCGAGTCAGATTTTGATTTCTGTAAAGGTTGTGGAATTTGCGCCGTGGAATGTCCTACACATGCTATTGAAATGATAAGAGAAGAAGAAACCACTTCTTCAGAATAAGGGGGTGGAGAAAATGAGTACTTGGAAACCATTATCGGGAACGCAGGCTGTTGCTGAAGCAATGCGGCAAATTAATCCCGACGTTGTTGCTGCTTACCCTATTACCCCTCAGACTCCAATTGTCGAATTTTTTGCACAGTATGTTGCAAATGGTGTTGTGGATACAGAAACGATACCTGTAGAATCTGAACATTCTGCGATGTCAGCAACTGTAGGGGCAGCTGCTGCAGGGGCAAGAGCAATGTGCGCAACAGCATCGCAGGGACTGGCTCTAATGTGGGAAGTGGTGGCAGCAGTTCCGGGATTAAGATTGCCTATTGTAATGCCGATTGTAAACAGGGCATTATCTGCACCAATTAACATTCATTGCGATCATTCTGACAGCATGGGTGCAACAACAATTGGATGGATACAAATATTTTCTGAAAACGGCCAAGAGGCGTACGAAAATATGCTCCTAGCAATCAGGCTTGCAGAGCATCCCGATATATTGCTCCCTGTAATGGTTATGCAGGATGGTTTTATAACCGGCCATAGCGTCGAAAATGTTGAGATATTTGATGATGCTAAGGTTAGAGCATTTGTGGGCACAAGAAAACCAGACAGATATTTGCTTGATGTGGAGCATCCATATACAATTGGGCCGCTTGCTTTACCTGATTACTACTTTGAAATTAAAAGACAGCAGGAAGAGGCAATGAGACATGTAAAGAAAGTTTACATGGAAACTGGAAAAGAACTCTCTAAAATTACCGGAAAAGAATATCCATATTTTGAATCATACAAACTGGATGATGCAGATGCCGCAATCGTAATTCTTTCGTCTGCGGCAGGCACTGCCAAAGACACTGTAGATAAGATGCGGGCAGATGGCAAAAAAGTTGGATTATTAAAGCCAAAACTATTCAGGCCCTTCCCGTATAAAGAGATGAGAAAAGCACTGAAAGATGTACCAGTGGTTGGCGTGCTGGATCGCTCAATGGCTTTTGGCGCTTATGCGCCTGTTTATGCTGAAATCAAAAATGCTCTTTTTGAACTGGACAAAAGGCCAAAGCTCCAGAGCTATGTCTTTGGTCTTGGCGGGAAAGACATATTTAAGAGCGATATCGAGAAAGTGTTTAATGAGCTGCTTTCGGGAGAGGTAAACTCGGAAGAAGAACGATACATAGGGTTAAGGGGGTAATGAAATGGCAACGTTACAAGAAATAATGTCAAAACCTATCGGACTTGCTCCCGGACATAGGATGTGTTCAGGATGTGGGATTAGTGCTATAGTAAGAGCTATACTTGCTGCATCTGATAAACCTATTATTATTGCTAATTCGACAGGATGCCTGGAAGTAGTTACAACAATTTATCCTTACTCTGCATGGAAAGTACCGTGGGTGCATGTCACATTCGAGAATGCGGCGGCAGTGGCGAGTGGAATGGAGGCAGCATATAAATCTTTAAGAAAAAGAGGAAAAATTGACAAAGATGTAAATATTCTGGCAGTTGCCGGCGATGGCGGTACGTATGACATAGGATTTCAGGCTCTTTCCGGTGCATTGGAAAGAGGACATAATTTTATGTACGTCGTATACGACAACGAAGGTTATATGAATACGGGCAACCAGAGAAGTGCTGCAACACCGTATGGTGCAAATACAACAACGGTACCGGCTGGTTCAAAAAGCTTTGGCAAGCCTCAGTGGCGGAAAAACATTGTTGAAATTGCTGCTGCGCATAGAATTCCTTATGCTGCACAGGCAACAAACCATAATTTGATAGATTTGTATAAGAAGGCAAAGAAAGGTTTTGAGGCAGACGGGCCCGCTTTCCTTGCGGTTCTTCAGCCTTGCACCACAAACTGGAAATTTGATCCCGCACTTACAATGGCTTATTCCAAATTAGCAGTTGAAACAAACTTCTGGCCACTGTATGAAGTGGAAAATGGAAAAATTCATGTCAATTACAAGCCGAAGAACAGAAAACCTGTTGAGGAATTTCTTAAAGGGCAGGGGCGTTTCAAACACCTGTTTAAAGCTGAAAATAAACATGTTATAGAAAAGATGCAGACGATGATCGATGAAGAATGGGAACGGCTTTTAAAATTTGAAGAATCTGGTATTGAACTGTAACACAAAGTGAATTGATATTCATAGCCCCGCTAAAAGCGGGGCTATTTTATTTTTGAATTGATGTAATCAAAATTTTAGAATATAGCAATTAAACTAAAAAATTGTATAATAAGGTTAGAAAAATCAGCAATCACTAAAATAATGAGAAGGAGGAAAGAATGGCAAAGAAGGCAGAAATAGGCGTATTTGGGGGTTCAGGGTTTTATTCTTTTTTAGATGATGTGGAGGAAATAAAAATTGAAACACCGTATGGCCCTCCATCGGATTTCATAGCAATTGGCAAATACAATGACAAAAAAATTGCTTTTCTACCAAGGCATGGTAAGTCGCATCAGTATCCGCCGCACAAAATTCCATATAAAGCGAATCTTTGGGCAATGAAATCGCTGGGAGTTGAAAGGATTATTGCACCAACAGCGGTAGGAAGTTTGCAGTCAAACGTGAAAGTAGGTGACTTTGTCATTACTGATCAATTTGTGGACAGAACTTCTGGAAGGGATTGTACATTTTACGAGGGACCAATTACAGTGCACGTTAGTCTTGCAGAACCTTATTGTCCGGAGCTTCGAAAAATTGCCGTAGATGTGATGAGTGAAATGAAACTGCTTTTTCATCCGACAGGGACAGTTGTGGTTATACAAGGTCCAAGATTCTCAACAAAAGCAGAGAGCGAATGGTTTACGAAAACGGGATGGGACATTATTAATATGACACAATACCCGGAAGTTTTACTTGCCCGCGAGCTTGAAATGTGCTATGTAAACATTGCGGTCGTTACAGATTATGATGCTGGCGTTGTTGCAGGCGGTAAGGTTGAACCGGTAACACAGGAAATGGTTGTTAAAAAATTTGCTGAAAATAATTTAAAACTTGTGAGCATACTAAAGAGTATGATTGAGAAAATCCCTGAGGAAAAACATTGTCAATGCGGCAAAGCACTTACCGGAGCACGGGTTGAGACATAGGCAATGATACCACTGCGAGATACGCAGGAGATAAGCACATTCCCGTTAGCTACAATCGTAATTATCGCGATTAATGCTGGTGTGTTTCTAATAATGCTTTTTCAGGCAGCCACTTTTAACAATCCAGGTCTAGCGTTAAATAATTTTTATTTGCGTTACGGACTTATTCCTTACCAAGTAACAACAGGTAATTACATTGTGCCGTCACTTCGTCCGGCATGGTTGACTATTTTTTCCTCGATGTTTCTTCATGGTGGTTTTACTCATGTCATTGGCAACTTGTGGTATTTTTGGATTTTTGGAAACAATGTAGAGGATTATTTGGGGGTAAAGGGGTTTATTATTTTTTATTTACTGAGCGGTGTTGCCGCTTCACTTACTCAAGTGGCAATAGACCCTCTTTCGAAAGTACCAATCATTGGCGCAAGCGGTGCTATTGCAGGGGCAATGGGAGCGTATTTTTATCTTTTCCCGCGGGCCAGAGTCAAAACACTTGTTTTCCTTTTCATTTTTTTCACATTTATTGAAATACCTGCATCGTTTTTTCTTCTTGTATGGTTTATTATGCAGCTTTCATCGGCTTTTACATCATTTGGAGTTGCAGCTGGTGTTGCTTTCTGGGCTCACGTGGGAGGATTTGTATTTGGCTTTCTTGCTGCGATGATTATCAAAAAAACAAAAAAGGATAAAGGGGAAATTTATTACGGATATTAATAAAAAAATAGAATCGCTTGAATTTCAAATCAATCTTTTACAGAAAAAGATTAAGTCTCTCGAAGAATCTTTGAAAGAATATTTGCCATTTTCCATTGATAAACTGCTCAAAGCACGAGGGTTTAAAGCTATGCGTAAGCAAAGTACTTTTCCCTTCGTAAAGACAGAAGACCAGGACTTTTTTTACTCTTTATTGAAAAGTTATTATTTTAGAAGAGTGCTAAGAGATGTATTATTTATTCAAAAAATTAGTGTAGCTGATAAGAATTTGCTTAAAGAAAAATGGGGAAAAGTTACAGATGAGTATATTGCAAAAATTGAAAAGTTCGGTCTTCTTCTGAAAAAAAACGGATTATTGATTGCGCAATTTTCTCTTAGCGATATGGGTACCATTTTTGAGTGGTTTATAGCAAAATATTTAAGCGAGGATTTAAATCTTGAAACCATGACGGATGTAAAGTTAAAAAATCTTGAATTCGGGGGAGATATTGATGTCATAGCAAGAGTTGGCACAAAGTTGGTTATGATCGAATGCAAAGAAAGCCCTCCAAATAATATTTCAGTGGGAGAACTCAAATCGATTTTAGATCGAGTAAATTATCTTAAGCCGGATAGTTTTATATTGTTGATCGATACTACGCTTTCTATCAAGAGAAATATCCTTGACAATATAGAATGGATTTTACATGATGAGCCACAAAGATGCAGAGAGGGTGTTTATAGGGTAAAAGATAACTACTATATCATAACCGCGAAACGAAATATTTTACAGAATCTTGCGGTTGTTATTAATCTCGTTGCTTAAAAGAGAAAGCGTTAAAAACCTAAATCATCCCAATTGAGTGGAGTTATTTTCTTTTGTTCCCAATCTTCTCTTAACTCATCTTTACAATTAGGGGAGTAAATTTTCCCTTAATACATGTTCTACTGTTTATACTTGTTTATTCAGTCGTTAAGCTACACTATACTTTAACAAGGTATTCAATTATCTACAGGTTTGTGTAAGTAATTTTTATTTCTATTCTCCTTTTGACAAATCAATTGCAATGTCACCTAACGCGCCTTGATAAATAAGAGTAAATTTTGTTTCTGCTTTAGGCACAACAAAGCCTATCCTACCTTCTGCTGTTTCTCCAGGCTTTACATCTTCAGTATAGAAACTTAATGTTTTTATACCTTGATCGTCCTGGTACATTGCTCCTTCTGAATCTTTAAGGATAAAATCACTCTTTTTATAGATCTTCACCATATTGCCTTCGTTCTTTACCTCTATCATTACGGCAATTACTTTTTTACCGGGATTAACTCCTGTATTTGAATCATAATCAGGGTCGATATCTATATTTGTTATAATAAGAGATGTATCGTTCTCCAATTTTGTCCATTCATTCATTATACCGTTTACTGTCTTTCTTTCGGAAGGTGTAGTTGGTCCAGATGCTCCGCCGCAGCCAGCAGCAAGTGTTGCAACAAAAGCTACAA
The DNA here is from genome assembly GCA_030621215.1 of Caldisericota bacterium. Lineage (GTDB taxonomy): Bacteria > Caldisericota > Caldisericia > Caldisericales > Caldisericaceae > UBA646. The sequence goes on along the minus strand of JAUXIC010000038.1, from coordinate 6,775 downwards.
TCATTAATACCATAATAATCTTTTTCATTTCTTTCCTCCTTATCTAAATCTTTGAAAATGTTTTTAATTCTTCGACCTGCTGTACTGTTCCGTCCAGCAGATGTATAATCTTTTCAGCTCTCTCCGCAATGTGCCTCTCGTGAGTTACGACAACAAGTGTAATATACGTGTATGATTGCAGTTCGTTTTCAAGACTGAAATACTGAACTAAAGTGAAAAGCATTGTAACAGATGATAGGATAAGAATTAAGAAAACAATAATACTTCTATATCTCTTTCTCACCTTTGCCTCCTAACCCATTGTATCCGATTAATTTAAATCAACAATCTTTATCAGAAATTTCTTAAAAGTTTTTATCCATATGTATATAAGAAATTGATATTTTTGATTGAAGCTACTGTGAAAAGGAGGTTTCTTATAAAATGTTTTTGTTGCAAGAGACCCCACAACTTAATAATATAGATTGCTTCTAAAAATCTTTATTGCCCCAGTTGTTCGGAGTTACTTTTTTCTGTTCCCAATCTTCTCTTAAAATCCCATAGCCGACAGCGTCAAGGTAGTTTCCATTCGGTAGTGGCCAGGCCTTGCGGTGGCAAGCTTCTTTTACATAGCCGCATTTTTGGAATACTCGTCTCATTGCCAAATTATCTTGTCGCGTGTAACCTTCAATTCTACGTTTGTCTGGCCATGTTGTAAATATATATTTTGTGAGCCAATTTATTGCTCGCTCGCCAATTCCCTTGCTTTGATAGATACTAAGAATTCGGATATCAAATAAAGGAGTACTATCCTGTAAGTCAAACAGACGAATTAAGCCAATACGTTTATCATTGTCAAAGATGATCCAAAAAGTTTTGCAGGAAGTACTATTATTATAGACTCCTTTTTCAAATGCCTCCTGGATTTTTTCGGGAGTAGGACACGGATTCCTATGATAAGGCCATGTTTCCGAAGTAAGAAAATCAACTAACAGCAGAAGGTCGGATGGTAAAAGTTCTTTAAAAATTAAATTCATAATTTAGTTTCGTTCACTGTAATTTTATTAAATATTTTACTTTTTTTCAAATACATCTTTCGTTATTTCGGCCACACGCTTTACTGCGTCTCGCGATATTTCCGGGGTAATATGAGTGTAGATCAGTGTAGTGTTCAACGAACTATGGCCAAGAAGTTCCTTCAATGTAAATGGATTTACTCCTGCCTCAAGTGCGAGTGTTGCGAATGTGTGTCTTAATTTATGCGGAGATACTTTCTTTTTTAGATGTGCTTCTTGCGCGTATCTCTTTACCATTTTTTGTATTGCGCTGGGCGTAAATGGTTTTCCCTTTTGTGACATAAATAAATATCCTTCTGTCCTACCATTAAGATATGTCTTAAGAATTTTTACAAGATCATTTGACAGAGGAACAATTCTTTCTTTGTCACCCTTGCCATGTACTTTTATTGTCTTGTCCTGCAAATCTACATTTTTGGTATGTAAGTTTACTAATTCATCTATTCTCAGTCCCGTCTGGACAAAAAATGCCAGGATTGTAAAATCTCTGATGTTTTTTCTTGAAGCATCAAGTAGTTTTCCTAATTCATTTTTAGTCAAATATACTGGCATCTTTTTTGATTTTTTTAACCTGGGAGCGCCAATATCAAAATTGGTACCGGTTTTTCTTTTTATATATTTTGCAAAGGCAAGCAAAATATATGAGCGGGTAATTTTTGTATTCTTACTGACATCGGCATTAAAAAGGTAATCCGATATACTATCTTGATCCGGAAGTTTGTAATGAGCCATAAAATCTTTTAAGAGGTAGTGAACATTCCGCACAGTCATTTTTGAATACCCTCTATTTTTCATTTCATTTATATATCCATCGATAAGTTTTTCTTTATTAATTTTTTTCATCCTCTCCTCCTTGCTTGTTTTTATGTTTTGTCTCCTTTTATTTTTTCTGTAATATTTCTTCTTATCACCAGAAGAATAATGATGACCAAAAGAAAGATGGACAGTAACCATTTGTATGGACAGTAGCAAAAGAAGTAAAATGGATAAAAGATTATATTTGAGAAAAATCTTGTTGGAGGACTCAGTCCTTTATCTAAATTTAAATACCAGGATGAATATGTGTTTGAAAAAGCATATCCTTTTGCCCTACAAAAAATGGAATATTCAATAAATAACCTTTTTGCCTTCAGATTTTTGTTAGGACTGAGATATGCATCAGCAATTTCATCTTTAAATGTAAAATAATGTTTTATGTTACTCCAAAATATTGGACTCCAAATTGGATTACTTAATCTTCTTTTATACTCCTCCAGCTTTTTTTCTACTGTGTTTGTAGGTTTCGGAAGAGAAAGGAGATAACTTTTCCAATTATTAAAAAGTTCTCTTTGGGATTTTCCGAAAATTGTTTCTACATTTGCCTTGCTATCACCTATCTCTACTATTTCTTTTAATTTGTCAATTCCGTAATTTTGTACGAGGAAACCCACAAATGAACCAAAATAAAATATGTAAAAAGTATATTTTTTGTACTCCTCGTAATTTGTAGTGTTATATCCTGCAAAGCTATCTTTTTTAAAAAACTGCATCGTACTAATCAAGTCGTTCAAAGTCCCGTCCTCTAACTTCTCCTTGGAAAGGTAGTCAAGCACTTTTTCTTCTCCAGGAGATCTTATTCGAGCATCAAAGTATGTATTTATTGCTTCCATGGAAGGAGCACAAATGGTATTAGGAGGAGGCCAAAAATTACGCATAACTATAAAGCCAATCTCATGTCCGAAATTTAAATAATTTAAAATTATATTTTTGTTTATGAATTTAGGGGGTATGCACATATAAATTTCATGCCCGGTATTAAAACCAAGGTAAATACTTGAGAATTTCTGTCTAAATATTTTAGCAGACGGATAAATATAAAAAGGAACTTTAAAATTTGACGTTTTTTTAAATTTTTCCTCAACATCCTGCAAGATAACCTCTTTTTTGAGCACTTCTTCTGTGTTCTCTGTGAGGATTTTAATCTTTTCTAAAGAGTAATACTCTGGGGAATAATATATTATGAAGTGCTCTGACTCATACTTACTATTTGGTACATAATACTCCATTTTCAGAGAACTTGAGTACTTAAAGATGGAAAGGGCAGAGAAACATAAAAGAATTATTATCGTAATGGTGATAAACATTTTAATAATACGCAATTTTCTTAACATATAATAGTCTCCAGAAATTCATTAATTTTATTCTATCTATTTTAGTCGTTATAGCCTTTCCTTCTTTTTTCACTTTATCATCCATAGAGATGTATACATTGAAAGTAAGTTTTGCAGCTTAGCAAAAAAATCTTTTATCTTATTCCTGATATCTTCAAGTTTCGCCATCCTTACTCTTTTCTGCAATATTAACAATATTACAGAAAAAGTCAATAATAGAGAAAACAAATGTTTTTCCTGGGGTTCTTTCACAAATCTGCGTAAAAAATCTTCTTCACCACTAAAATAGTTATCAGTAATATACAAAATTATTCCGTAATATATAAGATTTTGCATAACCAAAAATTTAGGTAGTTGTAACGAAAAAATTTGATAAAAAAGATATATTTATATCAATTTGTTCAAAGCTTGCGCCTGAATGGATTAAAACGGCTTAATAAAAACTACAGGAAAGCAAGATTTTTCCTACGTAAAGTTGGTTTTTTTCTGCATGCTTTTATTATGCTATTATTCGCCTTTTTGCTCATAAAAATATAAATATTAGGTGAAAATGATAAAATTAAGCATATAATGTATAAAATGATTCCTAACATTATTATTTTTAGAAGATTTTTCCTGTTTTTTCTAAAATCTTTTATAAAAAATGGCAGAGCTAAAAGTACTGAGAAAAAAAATCTGTACATAAGGAGTATTGAAAGTGACATGTATTTGAGAAGAATTTTATTAGAGGGAAAGTTCCGCTCCAGACAAGAGTCATTATAACGACACTGAAAATTACTCTTTTCTCTTCTTGCGTCATGTGCATATTATATGCAGGAAATTAATTTAAAAAAATTAAAGAGATTTTGACAAGTTGCTGAGAAGTTTTTAAACAACTGATGTCAGATTTTATCTATCTTTATGAGATTAGTGCTGCCACTTACGCCGGCATGCGTCCCCGCAGTAATTATATATAAGTCCTTTTTTTTCAGAAAATGCAGATGCTTTGCGATTTCTGGAGCTGCATTCAATATCTCATCTACAGTTTTAAAGGTATTTACTTTAACTGGAAACACCCCCCATTTTAGCAAAAGGAATCGGAGTGTTTGCTCTTTTGGGGTGAGAGCCAATATAGGGACAGAAGGTTTGTATTTTGACACAAGCATTGCAGTTTTACCGGATTCTGTTGCCGATATAATAATTTTTGCCTTTGTGCTTTTTGCCATTACTGCTGCCGAGTGAGCAATTGCATCGGGGACATCGAATCCTGACACTATTTCATCTTCCACTGCAACATTTTTGAACAACGCGCTCTTTTCAGTAGATTGGATAATTTGCTGCATTATTTCTACTGTTTCAATAGGAAATTTTCCTACAGCTGTTTCATTGGAAAGCATTACAGCATCGGTTCCATCAAATATCGCATTTGATATATCAGTTACTTCAGCACGCGTAGGGGTAGGATTTTCTACCATTGAACTAAGCATTTGAGTTGCTGTAATTACCGGTTTTCCTTTTTTGTTGCACAGAGATATTATCTGTTTTTGTATAATTGGAATTTCAGCAATTGACATTTCGACACCAAGATCTCCTCTTGCCACCATAATCCCATCAGAAACTTCAATAATTTCTTTTAAGTTTTTAACTGCCTCCCACTTTTCTATTTTTGATATGATGGGAACAGTTTTTCCCGTTGCTCTCATTAGGTTTTTAAGTTCCAAGACATCTTTAGCAGTTTTTATAAATGATTGTGCAACCATATCAATGTTATTTTCAAGTCCGAATTTGAGATCTTTTTTGTCTTTTTCTGTAATTGATGCTACAGAGAGTTGAGACGTAGGGAAGTTTACTCCATTGTGATTGCCTGCTGTTCCGCCTTCTATAACCTTTGTATATATGTTCTTTCCTGTAATTTTTTGGATTTCTAATTTAATCAATCCATCGTTTAGATAGATGAGTTCTCCCCTTTTTACATCTTTTCCAATATCTTTACAGGTTATTGCGGAAATTCTCTTATTCCCTTTAACTTTATTTGTGGTAAGCACAAATTCTGAATCTTTTCTCAAAAATGCAGTTCCATTTTCAAATTCTCCAAGTCGTATTTTCGGTCCCTGCAGATCCTGCAGAATAGCTAATGACAAATTGAGTTTTTCCTCCACCTCTCTTATGGCTTGAATTGTTTTTTTATGCTGCTCGTATGTGCCATGTGAAAAATTAATTCTAAAAACACCTACCCCTAATTTTGCCAGAGTTTCTATTTTTTCCTGGCTTGAAGTAGATGGTCCTAAAGTTACTACTATTTTTGTTTTACAGTCAGCTATTTTTTTGATCATCCTGGAGTTCTCCTAATTTTTTAATGAGATTTTTTTCTTTGGGAGAAAGACGTGTTGGTACATCTACCTGGATTTTAACTGTAAGATCGCCTCTCCTCCTGTCTCCTACAAGCCGTGCTCCTTTCCCGCGTATGATTAGCTCTGTATTGTTTTGGGTGCCAGCCGGTACTTTTAATTTCTCATATCCTCCCTCAATAAGTGGAATCTGGATGGTTGTTCCGAGCGCTGCTTTCGGGAAAGTAATACGGGTAGTATAGTAAAGTTTGTTTCCAGCTTTTTCGAACCGCGGATCTTTTTCAACGCGTATCAGTATATAAAGATCACCTCGCGGGCCTTTATGCAAACCAGCATTCCCTTCACCTCGTATTCTTACGCGCATTCCTGTCTCCACTCCTGCGGGGATCGTTACTTCAACAGTCTTTTGTGCGCGGACAACGCCAGTGCCTCTGCAGGATGAACATTTTTCTTTTGCTATTTTACCTAAGCCATGGCAAGTGGGACAAGTGGTTTGTACAATAAATTCACCAAAAATAGATCGCTGGGCGCTCTTTACGTTCCCAGTGCCCTTACATGTTGGACAAGTGATATAACCAGTACCGGGCTTTAGTCCACTCCCATCGCAGACAGTACAGGTTTCATTTCTAGTTATTCTAATTTCTTTTTTTGTCCCAAGTACGCTTTCTTTGAGAGTTATGGCAATCGGGTATTGAATATCTTCCCCTCGCTGTCTCACATTTTGCGCAGTCCTTTGCCTGGTTTCTGCAAATCCTCCAAAGCCTCCAAAACCAAAATTCCTCAGAATATCTTCAAAATTGAATGACTCACCCTGAAAAAAATCATTGAAATCAAATCCACCTGCGCCATAGCCAGCTCTGCCCTCAGGCCCGACAGTGCCAAAACGATCGTACTGGGCACGCTTCTCGGGATTACTTAACATCTCATAGGCTTCGTTAACCTCTGCCATTTTCTTTGATGAATTGGGATCATCTTTATGGAGGTCCGGGTGGTTTTTCATCACCAATTCCCGGTACCTCCTTTGAATTTCGTCGGCTGTTGCGTCTTTTGAAACGCCTAAAATTTTGTAATAGTCTTTGGCCATATCTTACTGCTTTGTTGTTCCTTCGCCTTCAACAGTTGGCTCCTCTTCCCCATTATCGTCAGGAGGCGGGGTCGTTTGATCTCCACCAGAAGAAGACTGATACATTTCTGTCCCAATTTTTTCCATTGTGCTATTTACTCTATCCGTTGCTTCTTTTAT
>JAUXIC010000006.1 GCA_030621215.1 Caldisericota bacterium | reverse complement strand
TATTTCAGGTATATCTTTTGCAAATTTTTGAAGCTCAGCCAGACTGATACCTTCTTCGATTGCAAAAGCTGAAACAGCAAGGAAATTAGAAAGATTAAATTCACTGCCTATATTGAGAGAAAACGGCGCTTTTTTCTTATCGTTGTATTGCAGGACAAATTTGGTTTCTTCTATCCCGGTTTTCTCTACGGAAGCTTTGTAGTCTGCCTTGCTTGTTATTCCGAAAAGCACGGGGTTCATTGATATTTTTTTAAACTTTTCATAAAAAGGAGTATCTGCATTTAAAAATATTTTTCCTTTATAGTTTTCAAAAAAGGAAACTTTTGTTTGAATATAATTTTTCAGTGTATTATGGATATCCAGATGGTCTTCTCCCATAAAAGTGAGGATTTTGCTATAAAACGTTAATCCTTCGATGCGATGGTGCAGGATAGAAAATGAAGAAACTTCCATAAAGACGTATTTAACATTTTCCCTTACTGCTTTGTATAGAAATTTATTCAGTGGAAATGCATCGGGTGTAGTAGGCGGAAAAACCTCTTTCCTGACAAATTTGTCACCCAACCCCTCTCCTATTGTGCCAATAAACCCGGATTTTATGCCGACATTATTGAAAAGCCTGTAAAGCAGGTAGGATGTCGTTGTTTTACCGCTCGTCCCTGTAATTCCTACTAATTTCAGCTTTTGCGATGGGAATCCAAAAAAAGCACAGGACAACAGGGCGTAGATTTTTCGGGAATTATCTGTTTTAATAATTAACAGGTCAGGGGAATGTTTTATATTTTTTTCAGTGACTACTCCAATAGCTCCTTTCGCGATTGCTTCCCCGATTTTTTCGTGGGAATCGAATTTAGTGCCTTTTATTGCAACGAACAGGTCTCCCTTTTTTATTTTTCTTGAATCAATCTGGATATTCTTGATGGGAATCTCCATGTTTCCATATACATCCAAAGAAGGGAATAAAATTTTTATCTGTTTTCCATTCATTGTTGGGGTATCCTTAAATATTTTATAAGCGAAGACGCGATTTTTTGGAAGAGAGGTGCTGCTATATGGAGCGAATAACCAGGTTCTTCTGTTTCTTCGATTATTGTGAGGATTACGACCTCGGGATTATCTGCAGGTACGATGCCGCAAAAACTGTAGATTAATTTAGTATCCGAGTACCCGCCATCTTCAGAGGGTTTTTGTGCTGTTCCTGTTTTTCCTGCTATCGCATAGCCTTCTATTTTTGCCTGAGGAACGCCTTTGTCGCTAATTACCTCTTTTAGAGCATCCATTATTTCATTTGCAACTTTCGGGGAAATTACTACTTTTTTTACCGTTGCCGAGGAATTATAAAGAACATTGTTTTTATAGTCTGTTATTTCTTTTATTATAGTAGGTTTCATCTCTATCCCGCCATTTGCAATTGCAGAAAAAGCTGTGATTAACTGTATTGGTGTGACTGCTATACCCTGCCCAAAAGACATTGTCGCAAGTTCTACATTTCCTATATTTTTTATGTCGGATAGAATTCCTTTTTCTTCCCCGGGAAGTTCGATATCCGTAGTTTTGCCAAATCCAAATTTTGCGAAGTAACTATATAATTTGGTTTTTCCTAAGTCGAGACCTATTTCCATAAATGCTACATCACAGGAGTTTCTCATGATTTCGTTTAATCCGTGTTCTTCTCCGTGAGTTTGCCAGCAGTGCAGGACTCTGTCCATTACGCTTAAATATCCTTTGCAGTAAAAATCGTCATCTGTATGGAGCGTTCCTTCTTCTAAAGCCGCAGCAGCAATTATTGGTTTTAGTACAGAGCCAGATTCATAATTTATCTGGATCGCCCTGTTTATTACATTGTTGTTGTTTATTTCCGCAAGATTATTCGGGTTAAAATTAGGATATGATGCCATGCCCAGGATTTCTCCTGTTTTCGGATTCATTACAATTACAACTCCACTTTTTGCGTTTGTTTCCTGGATAGTCTCTATGAGATTTTTTTCAATCAGGTATTGTATGTTAATATCTATAGTGAGCTGCACCGTATTGCCTTTTTTGGGGTTTATTGCAAATGTTGAGTAGCCTGGGAGTAATGGTTTGCTTGAATTTGACGGAAAATAAAGACTTCCATCAATCCCCCTTAGGTAACTGTCAAATTTGTATTCTATTCCGCTCAGGCCTTTTTCATCTGTTCCTATGAATCCAATAACGTTTGACGCTAATGAATTATATGGATAAATTCTTTTTTTTGTGGGCGTAATTGCTACACCATTTTTAATATTTAGCGATTCAATTGCATTTTTTTGCTCATCATTAAGCGAAGTGCTTATTCTTACATACACAGATTGGTTTTTCAAGAGGGAATAAAATTTTTCTTCAGCAATTTCCAATATTTTAGGTATTTTGCTTAGTGCGATTTTTTTATCCTCTTCGCTAAGTTCAGATGGGTTTATATCCAATTCCCATGCGTTTTTGCTCAGAGCCAAAGGCACATTGTTTCTATCTACGATTTCCCCTCTTTCTGCTTTAATTAATATAGTGCCAAAATCAAGCTGAGAACCAATTTCTGCAATATATGCCTCTCTGTTTATTACCCCTATAAACAGATGCTTTATAAATATTGCTCCAAAAAGGAGTACAATAACGAGAAATAAAAGCGACAGTTTTTGAATGAATTTTTCTTCTTTATTTTCCATCAGCGTCAATTTCTATTATATAAAAAGAGTCAGGCTCTTTCATCTCGTATTTTGTGCGTGCTAATTTGTCAATTTCAAGCGGGGAACTTTTGTCGAGAAGTTTTACTTTAAGATCTTCATTCTTGGACTGTAAAACAGATATTTGGGCGGCAAACGTTTCTTTCAACTTCTCTAATCTAATCGTCTGCAGGTAAGTTGCCCCGTATAATGTCAAAAGTAAAAGAACTATACATATGAGCAATAAATATCTTTTCATAATTTTTCAGCTCCTCTTAATTTTGCGCTTCTCGATCGGGGATTTCGGAATATTTCCTCAGGCGTTGGTTTTATTACTTTTTTGTTAAGAATATGCAGCTCCTTGCTCTCTCTGAAGTGTGTTTTTATGAGCCTGTCTTCTAATGAGTGGTAAGAGATAATTGCGATTCGTCCATTTTTAGCTAAGATTTGCGGGAAACTTTCCAAAAATTTTTCAAGGTTCTCAAGTTCTTTGTTGACTTCAATCCTTAAGGCCTGGAATGTCCTGGTGGCCGGGTGGATTTTCTGCCATTTATGCGGGTACGCTTTTGTTATTATTTCCGCGAGTTCTGTTGTTGTTTCTATCGTTTTCGATTTCCTGTAGATTACAATTTTTTTTGCTATTCTTCTTGAAAACCGTTCTTCTCCATATTTGTATATTATATCTGCTATTTCATCTTCAGGAAAGCTGTTTATTATCTCCAGTGCTGTTGTTCTTTCCTCACGATCCATCCTCATATCCAGGGGGCCTTCTCTCTTAAAGCTAAAACCCCTTTCTTCTATTCCTATTTGCAATGAAGAGATTCCTAAATCAACAATTATTTTATTTACTCCAATGATGTTATGTTCTTTTGTAATATTTAATATATCAGAGAAATTGCCATGTATCAGAGTAAAATTTGTTTTAATCGAAGATAATCTTTTTTTTGCTGTATCTAAAGTTTCCTTGTCTCTGTCTATGCAATATAAATGTCCAAATTTACTGATGAGCGAGAGAATTTTCTCGCTATGTCCGCCTTCTCCTGCGGTGCAATCCATGACGATGTCTTCTTTCTTAATGTCGAGAAGATTTATAACTTCATTTATTAAAACAGGTGTGTGGTATATTTTCATCATTGTTTTAATTATAACAAACATTATCCAATCTTTAAAAAAAATCCCTAAGCAAGGAATAAGCCGGATTTTGTCTCCTCTACCAGAGAGGCGATGATCATTTATCTACGCAGCCAACCCGATGGTTTTTGGTGGAGGTGCCCTACCATCCTATTTGGCCTTGCTTCAGGTGGGGTTTACCATGCCCACCTTCATTACTGAAGATGGCGGTAGTCTCTTACACTGCCTTTTCACCCTTACTGATTTCTCAGCGGTTTATTTTCTGTGGCACTTTCCCTGGGGTCGCCCCCGCCTGGGTTTCCCAGGCACCTTACCTCCATGAAGTCCGGACTTTCCTCAAGATGCTTTATGCATCCTGCGATCATCTTCCTTGCTTAGGGATTTATTTTAATTCTTCGGGATAGTATAAAATCTTTCCGCATACCTCGCACTGAATAATTTTAGCACCTTCCCCTTTTTTTAATTCTTCTGCTATTTCCAGGGGGAGCTGCACTCCACAATTTTTGCAGAACCCATGATCTGTCGTTGTAATTGTTTCTTCTGGGTAATTTTCTTTTATCATTTCATATCCTTGAACGATGATTTGTGGAATTACCTCTTTTAGTTTTGCAAATTCTTCATTTAATATTTTTGTTTCTGATTTTAATTCTTTTTCAAGTTTTTTTCGCTCTTTTTTTATCTCAGCAATTGTTTCGTTCATTTTTTCAATTTTTTTGCTGTATTCCTCAATGAATTCATCTTTCTCCCGTATTTCATTGGTCATAAATTCTAAATTCTTTTTTAATTCATTCTGCTTTGTAGTAAGTGATTCTTCTGTTTTTTTTGCCGTTTTCAGCTCTTTACTTGTTTTCAGCTTATTTTCTTTTATCAACGAGGCAACGTGTTCTAATTGGGATTCATTTTCCTCTAATTCTATCTCGATCTCCTTTTTCCGCTTGAGGAACCCGTCTTTTGCAGATTTAATCTCTTTGATCTCATCTTCTATCCTGTTTATTTCGTTAAAAATCTGTACTTCTGTCCCGATTTCTTCAATGCGGTGTTCTTTATTTTTTACCTTTTTTTCTTTTTGTTCAAAGTCCCAAAGCATTTTTATATACATTAAAAACCTCCATATAAATGGTGGGCCCGCCTGGATTCGAACCAGGAACCAATTGGTTATGAGCCAACTGCTCCACCATTAAGCTACGGGCCCCTCCATGTGCAATCATATTGTACTCAACTTTTGATACAAGTCAAGCCTATGCGTTTTGAAAAGCTCTTGAATGCAGGCTAAACCACTGTAGAACATTGCTATGATAATTCAACGACACTCTTAAATTGACTACATATTATATATCAATATAATAGATAAGCAAAAAAGTATAATATATGGATTTATGAAATAGGAGGAGCCATGATTATAAAAGAAGGCAAGGCAACGCTTGGGATGAGATTGCAAGATGGAGAAGATTTATTAGAATCCCTTAAAACTGCGTGCAAAAATTACAAAATTGAATCCGGCATTATATTAAACGGAATAGGTATGTTACGGGATGTGGAGATAGGCTACTGGGATGGAAATGAATATCTTATAAAGAACATTAAAGACTCTGTGGAGCTTGTTTCTTTACAGGGAAATATTAGCACAACAGAGAATGATGGAGATCCAATTATTCATCTTCATGTTGCACTGGCTCTTAAGGACCACAAACTTATTGGCGGACATTTTATTAAAGGACAAATAAATAATACTGGGGAGATTTTTTTGCAGAAATTAGACAATATCATGCTTATACGGAAAAAAGAAGAGAATGGGTTGTTTGGCCTGTTTCTTGCTTAGGCTGCAGAGGAGATCATCATGATAGATATGGAAAAGGCTTATACGCCCGACAAAGTAGAAGAGCGAATATATAAATTCTGGGAAGAAAATGAATTTTTTCATTCTGCCCCCAATCCTGATAAATTTCCTTTTGTGGTAATGATGCCCCCTCCAAACATAACCGGGAGGCTTCACACAGGGCATGCATTAAATTTTACTATTCAGGATATTTTTGTGCGTTTTAACAGGATGAACGGCAGGGAAACACTTTGGCTTCCAGGAATGGATCATGCCGGTATTGCGACCCAGGCAGTTGTTGAAAGGGAATTGCTTGCAAAAGGTATCAAGAAAAGTGATCTTGGGCGGGATAAATTCGTGGAGGAAATTTGGAAATGGAAGGAAAAATACGGAGGGACTATTCTTGCCCAGTTAAAGAGATTAGGAGTTTCTGCAGATTGGAGCAGATTGCGATTTACACTGGATGACGGATATAAAGAAGCAGTTAAAGAGGCATTTGTCAGGTATTATGAAAATGGCCTGCTTTACAGGGGGGAGAGAATTATAAATTGGTGCCCTCACTGTCATACGGCACTTTCTGACATTGAAGTCGAGTATGAAACTTCAAAAAGTAAGTTATATTACATTAAATATCCGTTTAAGGAGGAAGATGCTAATAATGGAGTTGTTGTGGCTACAACACGGCCTGAGACGATGTTAGGAGATTCTGCAGTTGCTGTGTCTCCCGGTGATAATAGATATAAAAAGCTTGTTGGCAAAACAGTTATACTTCCCTTCGTTGAGAGAGAAATACCCATTGTAAGCGATAAAGAAGTGGACGAAGAATTCGGTACAGGTGCCGTAAAAGTTACTCCTTCTCACTCTGCTGATGATTTTGAAATTGCTAAAAGGCACGATCTTCCATTTGTTAATGTTATAAACGGTGAAGGAAAGATGTTCAATGTACCTGATAAATATTTAGATCTTACAGTGATGGAATGCAGAAACATCTTAATAAAAGATTTGAAAGATGCTGGCTACCTTGTAAAAGAAGAGGATTACGAAAACTCTGTGGGACATTGTCAACGCTGTGACACTGTCGTGGAACCTATTCTTTCAAAGCAGTGGTTTATTAAAATGGAACTGCCCGCAGATGAGGCATTACAGGCAGTGAAAAATAGAAGTATAAAAATTACTCCACCCAAGTGGGAAAAAGTTTATTACGACTGGCTGAATAACATAAGAGACTGGTGCATAAGCAGACAGCTTTGGTGGGGTCATCGCATTCCTGCGTATTATTGCAAGGATTGCGGTGAAGTAATTGTATCAAGAGAAGAGGTAACAAAATGTACAAAGTGTGGGAGCGCTAACATTGTTCAGGATGAAGATGTGCTGGATACATGGTTTTCTGCTGCCTTGTGGCCTTTTGCTACACTGGGTTGGCCGGAAAAGACTATTGACTTCAATTATTATTACCCCACTACGTTGCTTGTTACTGGATATGATATCATTTTTTTCTGGGTGGCAAGAATGATTATGAGTGGTTTAATATTCATTGGGAATAAGCCTTTTGACACCGTTTTGCTTCACGGTTTGGTAAGAGATGAGAAGGGAAGAAAAATGAGTAAATCTTTGGAAAATAATATCAATCCTATTGATATAATTAATAAATATGGTACAGATGCACTGCGTTTTACAATGGCTTATCTCAGTACAGCAGGGGGACAGGATATAAATCTTTCTGGTGAAAAGCTCATTGCAAGCAGAAATTTTGTCAATAAAGTATGGAATGCATCTAGATTTGTTGTCATGAACTTAGAAGAATTTGATCCGTTTAAATTTGATAGCAGGAATATACACCTGGAACTTGAGGATATGTGGCTGCAAAGCAAGCTGAACCGCGTTCTTAAACGACAGGCAGAACTTCTTTCCCAGTACGAATTGGGTGAGGCCTCTCGAGAGTTATATGATTTTGTATGGAAAGAATTTTGTGACTGGTATATTGAGATTTCCAAAGTTCGTCTTTATGGTAATGACAAAGCAAGAAAAGAAGAGACACAGTTTCTTTTGTGGGATGCATTGAATAAAATTTTAAAAATGCTTCATCCTTTTATTCCGTTTGTTACAGAAGAAATATTCTCTTATCTTTCACATAGAGAAAAAGCTCTTATTGTAGCGGATTTTCCTGGTTATGACGAGGAAAAAATTAATAAAGAGCAGGAGGAAAAGGCAGAGTTCATCTTTTCTGCTGTAAGAAGTATTAGAAATTTGAAGGCAGAATTTGATATTCCAACTACCCGGCTGATTAAAGTCTCCTTTATGACAGAAGATGATGAACAAAAGAAACTTCTTTTGCAGGAAAAAACAAAAATTATGCAGATTGCTTTTTTGAGCGATATAGTAGCTACAAATTCGAAGCCGTCCAGAACTGTGAAAAGCGTTGTGTCTGGAACAACATTTTATTTGCATGTTGCGGCTGAGATCGATATTGAGAAGGAAACGAAGCGCCTTAATGAAAAGCTTGAATCTTTAGGAACCGAGAGGAAAAAAATCACAGGGAGATTGTACAATGAATCTTATCTTAAAAAAGCACCGCCAGAAGTGATAAAAAAAGACAGGGAGAGACTGGAAGAGGCAGGAAAGGAGTATGGTTTAATATTAGAGCATCTTAAAGATTTAGAGGCATAGGTGTTTTCTTATTCGCGTTCTTTGGATTATATATATTGTTTAAGCAGGAATAAAAAAGTATGGTTGCAATTTGGGTTTGATAGAATGGAAAAGATCCTTGGAAGAATGGATAATCCTCAGGATTTGCTAAAAACTGTTCATATTGCAGGCACGAAAGGAAAAGGTTCTACTCTCTCTTTTCTTTCCTTTATTTTGCGAGAGAAATTGCGTGTAGGAGCATTTACGTCGCCATCTTTAATTAATGCCAACGAAAGGATTTCTGTGAATGGATACCTCATAACGCCTCATGAGTTTTCTCTTATTTTAGACGACTTAAGAAAGATCTATAAGATGATTTCTCTGGGAGATACTCCTTCCACATTTGAAACTTTCACAATTGCATCTTTTATTTATTTTTTAAGAAAAAGAGTTGATATGGCTTTATATGAGGTAGGAATGGGCGGAAGACTTGACGCTACAAACATTATTAAAAGTCCACTCGTTTCTATTATAACAGAGATAAGTTTTGATCATCAAAAATTTTTAGGAAATTCACTCAGGGAGATTGCCCTGGAAAAATCGGGCATTATTAAAAAGGAAACCCCTCTGGTTATTGGAAAACAGGAGAAAGAGATTTACGAAATTATTGCCGATGAGGCTTCAAGAAATAAAATAAAGTATTTTGAGTACGGGAAGGATTATTTTATTTCTAATGTAAAAGAAAATGATGAAGGCATTGTTTTTGATTTTTACTCACAGGTTTTTGAAAAGAAAATTAAAGAGCTTGTTGCCCCATTGATTGGCCATCATCAGGCAGAAAATGCTTCTTCTGCAATACAGACTGTGCTTTTGCTCAAAGATATGGGATATGAGATAGATGAAGAGGACATATATAATGGTTTGGCTAAAAGTTTCTGGCCAGGGAGGTTAGAAATTGTAAGCGAAAAGCCATTTATTGTTCTTGATGGAGCACATAATAAAGCTTCTTCTGAAGCACTTGTACGGTCTTTAAAGAATATTTTTAGTGGACGAATTGTTTTTCTTTTTTCGATGTTAAGGGATAAAAATATAGACGATACACTTTCTGTTCTTGCGCCGGTCGGGGATATGTTTGTTTTAACAGAAACACCGGGTTCCTATTCGAGAAGGCTTGAGGTTGAAAAATTAAACAGCATTGCAAGAAAGTATATTTCGAAGGATAAAATTATAGTGGAAAGAGACCCAAGGAAAGCATTTGCTTTTGTAAAAAGAAATGTTGGAAACGATGGATTGCTCTGCGTTACGGGATCGTTGTATCTTATTGCCTATGTAAGAAAATTGATGAATTATTTTGTTTTTTCAAAAAACTTGTTATAATTTGAACATATGAATTATATAATGAATCTTTTAAGAGGCAGTTTTCCATGGATAAGTGCTCTTGATGTAGGGATTTTCTTATTGGGGTCTCTCGTTATCATATTCGTTCTTACATTTTATGTTTATCGGGATAGTAGTCTTCGCGGCGGAAAAAGTCTTATCTGGGCTGTATGTATAATTCTTTTCGGTGGAATATTGCCATTTCTTTTTTATATGATAGTGCGGTCACCATATACAAAAGAGGAACTTGAGGAAGAAAAATTAAACAAGAAATTGCTGCAACTGCAAAGAAAGTATTATGAATTAATGATAAGCAGGGAAATCCAGAAATGTCCAGTATGCGGTGAAGAAGTTAGTTCAGATTATATGTATTGCCCCAAGTGTTTTACGCAGTTAAAAAAATGTTGCGATGAGTGTAAAAAGGGTGTAGATAAAGATGCAAAAATATGCCCTTACTGCGGGCATATTTTTGGCGAGAAATGAGTGAACAATGAAGGAATTTACTTTTAAAACTGGCGGAGTGCATCCTAAAGAAAATAAACTAACGAAAGATGCTCCGTTTGTCCATTTAGACCCGCCTGCTGTTGCAGTTATTCCATTGAGCCAGCACATCGGAGCGCCAAATACTCCACTTGTTAAAGTAGGAGATCATGTAAAAATTGGTCAGGTACTAGGGAGTACGAATGCATTTGTTTCTGCTCCTGTGCATGCTACCATATCAGGCGAAGTTGTTGCTATAGAATTGAGGCCTCTTCCTTCAGGAATAAGAGCGCAAAGCGTTATAATCAAAAATGATTTTAAGAAGAAATGGGTTAGTGGCCTGAAAGGCATCAAATCTTTAGAATCGTCATCAAGAGAAGATCTTATCAAAAATATAAGGGATAAAGGTATAGTAGGCATGGGCGGTGCGACCTTTCCTACCGCAGTAAAACTCTCTCCTCCCAAGGATAAGACTATCAATGTTATTATTGCGAATGGTGCTGAATGTGAACCGTATCTTACAACAGACTACAGGGTGATGATGGAATACCCGGAAAAAATTATTGACGGCCTTCTTGTTGAAATGAAGATTACGGGAGCAGAGCGTGGTATTATCGCAATAGAAGATAACAAAAAGAATGCCGCAGTACTACTTGAAGAGAATGTAGAAAAACGAGGATTGGATAATATAGAAGTGGTTCTGGTAAAAACAAAATACCCTCAAGGAGGCGAAAAACAGCTTATTAAAGCAGTACTTGGAAAAGAAGTTCCTGCTGAAAAACTGCCTCTTGAAGTAGGCGCAATAGTACAGAACATTGGTACACTAAAAGCTATTTCTGAAGCAGTATTTGAAGGAAAGCCGCTGATCGAACGAGGCGTTACTGTTTCAGGTCCTGCGATTAAAAAACCGGGGAATTACACTATAAGAATAGGTACTACTGTGACAGATATAATACAGCAGACGGGCGGGCTTACCAGGAAATTACGTAAGCTTGTTTTTGGTGGGCCTATGATGGGGATTGCTCAATCTACAGTAGAAGTGCCAGTAACGAAAGGTACATCCGGAATTTTATTTTTTGGGGAAGAAGCACTTGAGATGGCTCCGCAAGAGGAGATGCCATGTATACGGTGTTCGCGTTGCATAGACTGGTGTCCTACCGGGCTTATGCCTCTTCTTATTGACCACGCTTGGCGAAGAAATGATATAAAACTAACAGAGACTCTAAACGCAACTGATTGCATAGAATGCGGAGTTTGCTCGTATGTCTGTCCTTCAAAGAGATACCTTACTGAAAATGTGAGAAATGCTAAACAGAAAATTCTCAAACAGAGAAAAATTGAAGCAGCTAAGCAGGCTGCATTTGAAAAAATAAAAGCGTTAAAGGAAAAAAAAGCACAAGAAGCGAAGGAGAAACTGGACGAAGGGGGAAAAGCTGATGGATGAAAATTTAGTTGATCTTGTTGTAACATCTTCTCCACACATTCGCGATAAAGCAAGAGTTTCTTTCATTATGAGAGCTGTTTTGATCGCTCTTGTGCCTGCTACAATAGCAGGGCTGTATTTTTTTGGAATTGGGCATACATTAGGCGTTATTATCGTTTCCATTTTGTCTGCAATTGTTGCCGAGTATCTAAGCTGCTTGATGTTCAGGAAAAAGGCGACAGTACATGATCTGTCTGCTGCAGTTACGGGATTACTCCTGGCACTGACCCTTCCACCGTCTTCACCGTACTGGATGGTGGCAGTAGGTGCTTTTGTAGCAATAATACTTGGAAAATGGATTTTTGGCGGCGTAGGTTCCAATCCCTTTAACCCGGCACTCGTTGGAAGGGCATTCCTTATGATTTCCTGGCCTACTTATATGACGATATGGGTAAAACCTTTTACGCAAAGTGTTTTTCCTCCTACAGATATCATTACAACGGCTACTCCGCTTAATATTATAAAATTGAAAGGATTTTCTGATTTACTTACAATGTTTGATGGTTCCAGGTTAATCATGTATAAATCCCTTTTTTTGGGTAATGTAGCTGGTTCGATTGGGGAAACATCTGCATTGCTTTTACTTCTGGGCGGGATTGTTCTTATTGTAAAAAGAATTATTGATTGGCGTATTCCTGCTGGTTTCATTGGAACCGTTTTTGTCCTCTCCGCTGTTTTTAACAGAGACCCTATTTTTTCTATTCTTTCAGGTGGTTTGTTTCTTGGTGCATTTTTTATGGCGACAGATTATAGTTCTTCTCCCATTACTATTAAGGGACGATTATGGTATGGCATTTCATTAGGAGTCCTGACCGTTATTTTCAGGCAATTTGGTGCTTCTCCTGAGGGAGTTATGTTTTCAATATTAATTATGAATTGCTTTGTGCCATTTTTCGATAAAATGCTTCCAAGGGTATATGGTCATTTTGCTCCGAAAAGAAAGGTAAGTATATGAATAAAATACTAAAATTAACATTAATACTCGGCGTTATAGGTGCGATATCGGGCGGCGCTCTGGCAGCTGTTTATGAGGTCACCGGACCGGTTATAAGCGCGCAGGATGCACGGATATTGCAGTCAGGACTTTCAGAAGTTTTTCCTGGAGATTATCAATTTGAAAAGTTAAATGAGACATCTGGATTGACTGATTCGGCTGTGCAAATTGATGATGTATATATTGTCAAATCTGGTGAGGAAATTATCGGATTAGTTTTGCAGGTTACATCTCCCGGTAGTCAGGCTCCGATTAAAATGCTTGTGGGAGCAAGAAAAGACGGAACTATAAGTGGAGTCAAGATTTTGGAAAGTCTTGAAACTCCGGGACTCGGCGCAAACGCTTCTAACCCTGATTATTATGTGGATAAGGAAAATAAATTATCATTTCTTGGCCAGTTTAAGGGTAAGAAATGTTCTGATAATTTTGTGCCCAAGGAAGACGTCATTGCTGTTACAGGAGCTACAATTACTTCTGACGCTATTGCAAAAGGAGTAAAAGCAGCCGGGAAAGTTGCGCATAATTATTTTAAAGAAATGAAGGGACCGGAATGAAAAAATACTGGAGAATTGTCTGGAACGGGATTACTCCGGCGAATCCGATACTTATTCTTGCCATTGGATTATGTTCTGTTGTTGCTGTAACCAATTCTGTGCAAAATGCTTTACTGATGACATTTGTTTTCAGTTTTGTTTTGATATTTTCAGAAATCATCATTTCTTTGTTAAGAAAGGTTATCCCTGTAGATATCAGGGTGCCTATATTTGTTGTGGTTATTGCCACTTTTACAACAATTGCCACACTTCTCTCCAGAGCGTATTTCAACTCAATTTATGAGGCAATCAAACTCTATATCTTTCTTGTTGTTGTAAACTGCATTATTATTGGAAGGGCAGAGGCATTTTCTTATCAGAATTCTATTGTAGATTCTATTTTTGACGGCATTGGAATGAGTATTGGCTATGGCTGGGTAATTATTGTAATGGCTGCTGTCAGGGAAGTGTTTGGTAACGGCACTATAGCAGGCTTTAGAGTGTTTCCTGCATCATATAGCCCCGCGCTTGTTATGATTCTGCCACCTGCTGGATTTCTTATTTTAGGCGTGCTTGTAGGATGGCTTGAATTTACCTTAAGAAAGAAGAAGGTTAAAAAATGAGTTATTTGGCAAACCTCGGTAAAATTTTTGTTGCATCGGCTTTTGTAAATAACATTGTGTTGTTACAATTTCTTGGCTTATGTTCATATATAGGCCTTACGGACGATATGCATGCTTCTATTGGTATGGGGTATGCAGTGACATTTGTGACAGTGCTTGCTGCTGCTGTGACATGGATTATTGATCGTTGGATATTAATTCCATTCAATCTTCAGCCGTTCCTCCAGATTGTGTCGTTTATACTTGTAATTGGGTCACTGGTTGGGCTTGTAGAGATTTATATTAGAAAAATGTCTCCTCATTTATACAAGGCAATGGGCATATATCTTCCTCTTATTGCAACAAATTGCCTTATATTGGGAGTTACCTTTATCAATTCTCTTCAAGGTTTTGATTTTGTGGAGTCCATTGTTGAGGCAATTGGCGCGGCAATCGGTTATTTTATGGCTATGTTAATTCTTGCTGGCATAAGAGAGCGTTTGCGCAACTCAGAACTCCCTGATTTTTTCAAAGGCAAGGCTATTGCATATATGGTATCAGGGATTGTTGCTCTTGCGTTTATGGGATTTCAGGGAATGATAAAATGAGGGATATGGGATGAAAACTTTTATTATTTCCGTAGTGACAGTTGGTGGTTTTAGTGCTTTTTTCGGCGCATTGCTTGGCTATTTTGCAGAGAAATATAAGGTAGAGGAAAATCCGCTATTTAAAGCAATTTATGATGTTTTACCTCACGGAGAATGTAGTGCCTGTGGTTTTCCCGGATGCCATCCCTGTGCGGAGGCAATAGGCGAAAAGCGGGCTCCTGTTGATGTTTGCATCGTGGGGGGCGCGGCAACTACAGAAAAAATTAAAAAAGTTTTAGAAGATTTTGAAAAGAAAACCAGTGAAAATTAAATTGAAATTATTTTTTAAATCGATACAATGGAAAAGGAGGCAGGAGATGCGGAAATTTGCATACAGTGTGATAGCCATAATGATTATGTTGAGTTTAATATCCGGTAACGTGCACCTGAACGGTTCCGTATTGCCTTACGCCAGGAATATCCTTAGCAGTTTTTCGACTAGAGCAGTGGATTCTTCAGCCAATACCATTGTTCTTTCTTCTGTTATTAATTCTGGATTGTTAGAAGATGTTTCAAGCACAATGCAGGAGTTTTATAGAAACATAATCCCGTTTTTTGAAAATCTTTCAGAAAAAATTGTTGAATTTTTTCTTCCTGCAGCTGAATTAATGTATCCATATATACATACTTACCTGCCTGATGTTAGCGCGGATACGCTCGCTAAAACTCTCTTTTATATTCTTTTAGCGTTGGTTATTCTTTTATTCATTTCAAAAAGAAAACGAAAGAAGCCAATTCCCATTATTAAATTGGAAGAATCACAAAGAAAAATACCTTCTTTTAATGTGAAAGTATTGGAAGAAAAAGAAGCAGTTAAAATTGATTATGAGATTGATAAAAAGACAATGACAATTCCTGCTTCTGAAAAGACTGGGAAAGAAGAGCCCGTTCCAGAGCTTGGTAAGAGGAAGGCGCCTTATGGAGTAAGGATTCCTTATGGGACAAAGAGAGACGAGAAAATTGATTCAAAAAGCAAGATGCAAACAAAGGACAAGCCCTTGGAAGTAAAAGAACCTGTTCCTCCTGCTTTGAGGGAAGAAGAAAAAAGGCCATCAGAAGAAAAGGAACAGGCTGAAAAAATAGTTATCGAGCAAATTCCCAGCGAGATTGATAAAACAAAAGAAGCAATCTCTCCATCAGATAAAGAAGTAGAAGCAAAGAAACTAGGTGTGAAACCTTCGGAATTAGAAAAAGAAACTGAATTACCGAAAGAGCCGGCAAATGAGGTTAAAGAAAAATTAGAAACAGAGGAAAAAGAGAAACCTGAAAAGCGCGATGCAGGGACGGACCTAAAGGAAGAAGTAAAGGAACCCGCTGTTTCTAAGGAGAAAACCATTCCAGCTAAAGAAATAGAGGAAGAGGTTCCGGAGGAAGCAAAAAGCGCTCTTGATCTTTTGCTTGAGAAAGTACGACGTGAATCTCTTCAGCAGGAGTTACTGGAAGGCGAGGAAGAACAGGCAAAAGGGCCTGCAGTTCCTGAAAAGGCCGGCAAGGAAGAGGGAAAAGCTGTCAAAGAACCTCAACAGGAAAAAATTCCTTCTCCTCCCCAGGCTTTTAGAAGTGGCGTTGTGTTGGATGCTGATTCATTATTAGAGTTGTTAAAATTAAAAAAGACCGAATATCTGAACCAGGCATTTGTTTCAGTATCTGCTCAATCACAGATAGAGGAAGACATTAAGATAAAATACAGAATAGGGGTTATTGCTTTAACTTCGATTGAAATAAATTTTATAGACGACCTTGCGCATAGAATTGGCTCTAAAATAAGTACAGCGGAAGCTATACTTATTGCCAAAAAGATAAAAGCAAAAGATGTTGTGGTATCGGACATCCCAAAGATTACGTCTTATCAGGGGATAAAAATTCATAGCCTAAAAGATTTACTTGGATAAACAGGATATATAGTCCGTTTTTTTGCAAGAGTTTTCCCGCTGTGTATTTTAATTTTGAAAAGATTAGCTCTCTATTTTTAGCTTGAGATTTTATCCTCTGAAGATTTTTTTTGAAATAGTATTTGCCATTTAACTGAATATAATTTGTTCAAAAACTTGACTTTAATAAAAATACAGTTATATTTTATATATATTGCATATTAAGCCTTGTATAAAACATATTTTTAATTAAATTTTGCATAAAAAAGAGTTAGGGGGTGCAAGAGGAAAAAAACTCGAAAAGGTTTTAAAAGATTAAAAATTTAAAGGAGGCTTTAAATGGCAAACGAACAAATTGAATCTTCTAGTTGGGTGATCTATCCAATAGGAAGTAAACCGCGTTGGACTTTATCATTTTTCTTAGGTTTTCAGCATTATCTTACGATGTTTGGGGCTACTGTTAGTATCCCTCTTATCGTAGGAGGCGCGATGGGATTTCCGCCAGACCAGCTTGCAATCCTTATTGGTACTGTTTTCTTTGCGAGCGGATTGGCAACTTTGTTTCAGCAATTTTTAGGTAACAAACTCCCTATTGTACAGGGAGGAAGTTTTTCTTTCCTTGGACCCACTTTTGCTATTATAGGAATGGTGCAGGCTCAGGGAGGAAATTGGCAGATGGCCATTCAAAATGTTGCGGCAGCAATTATGTTTGCATCAGTTTTTGAAATTATCATTGGCTATTCTGGCGCAATAGGCAAAATAAAGAAATTTATTGGACCTCTTGTAATAGGTCCTACGATTGCTATGATTGGATTGGCTCTCTTTGAAACAGGTGCACCATTTATGGCTGGAAACTGGATAATTTCTATGATCACACTTGTTGCATTAATTGTCTTTTCTCAGGTTTATTCAAGAAGATCCAGATTTTTCTTACTCTTCCCTGTTATATCGGCAATAGCTCTGGGCTGGATTTGTGCAGTTATTGGAACTCTTACAGGATGGATTCCTGCAGGGAACCCTGCAAATTTAACTAGTGCTTTCCAGAACATTGCAGCAGCTCCCTGGTTTTGTATAAGACCTCTTATTCCATTCAAATGGGGATTCCCAACCAATACTTCCCTGTTGATAGCAGGTAGTTTTGGTATGCTTGCTGCTTACCTTGCTTCAATGGTAGAATCTATTGGAGATTATCACTCATGCGCAAAGATATCTGAAGCTCCGCCACCAACAGAGCGGATGATTTCAAAAGGTATTGGTGCTGAAGGTATAGGTTGTCTTGTTGCTGGAATGCTTCAGTCCGGAAGCGGAACGACCTCGTATTCAGAGAACATCGGGGCTATGGGTATCACAAGAGTTGCTTCAAGAAGGGTTATAAGATGTGGTGCAATTATTATGCTTATTATCCCGGTTCTTGGGAAAATAGGCGCAGTTTTTGCGTCACTTCCTGGTCCAGTTGTCGGAGCAATGTATGTTGGTCTCTTTGGTTTGATTGCAGCGGTTGGACTTGCAAACCTTCAATATGTGAATCTTAACAATTCGAGAAATCTGTTTATTCTTGGTTTAGCATTATTTAGTGGCTTGTCAGTCCGTGTTGCATTCCAGGCGAACCCAATAAGCTGGGGAGCTATCGGAACTGTTAGTGGCACATTGGGAATGATTCTTCAGACAATCCTTACTACGGCAATGGCTGTTTCAGCAATTATTGCAATGATCCTTGACAACTCACTTCCTGGCGCAACAAGGAAAGAGCGAGGATTAACCTACTGGGAAAAAGAAGCAACTGAAGAAGCCTGGGCAAAAGCTGAGGCAGAATGGGAACATATGGCAGAAGGAGAAGAAAGGAAATTAGAAGGTTTTGAGAGCGCTCAGAAATAATTGCTTTGAGGAAGCTCAAAAATAATTTTTAGGTGGTTTTTGGTTGGAGCCAGGAGCAGAAAAAGCTCTTGGCTCCTTGGAGGTAAAGGTGAGTAGTCAAGGTAAAAAATTTTTTTTCACTGCTTTTGTGATACTTGCAGTAATTGTATTCTACTTAATATTTAATGTAGGAAATCCAAATTCGATATTAAGATATGTTATCAAAAGTTCTTCTTATGATACTATAATACTTGTTGTGCTTGCTGCATTTTTGTCGTTGATGAGTTTTTATTATGTTCATGCAAGTGAAACAGGAGGGTATGAAAAAATTGTCCAGGCAAACTTAAAAAAGATTCAAAAGCTGAGAAAAAGAGGAAAGACAAACGAGGAGATTGCAGAATCGATTTTAAATGCGATGAACGTCAAAAAAGGGTATCGCTACCGCTATGCAATGAGGAGAGTAATAATAATTCTGGAAAGAGTTAAATAATTTAAGAGGAGAAGTTTTTATGTATTATTATATTTTGGCCAGTGCATTTATTTTTGCCATTGTTTTTTTTAAGTGGTTTCTCCAGAGAGACATGAAAAAAGTAAGGGGGATGTTTAAGGAGGAAGATATTGTCATTGCAAGTTATGGGGTACATTTCTATGGGCTTGCATCGGAACCTGGCGGGATTATTGATTCAGGAGGACAAATGATTCTTCTTAAAAATGGATTATATTATAAGGGAAGGTTTGACAAGAGGGAACTTTTTATTTCAGCAAAAGATCTCGTGTCAATTGCTGTTACAGATTTTCATAAAAATGAACCTACAATCATGAAATGCCTTGCATTTTATTTTACCGGCAGCGGAGGTAAAATCGATAGAGCGGCTTTCGAACTTCCCCGTCCCAAGGAATGGGTTGATGCAATAAAATATTACTTCGAAAATGAAAACAAGAAAATTCCGGTTAACGAGGAATATATAGAATAGTTTATTGTCTTAAAGTATTTTATCAGCTTGATTTATTTTTTGTTATTTTGTTTGACTGAAGATTAAAAATTTGATAAAATTTAAAAGAGAAAAAAGGATATCTTGGCGGTCGGCGAACTCATAAATATCTCTTAAAGCCAAGACAATTTAAAATACAATAAAAATTTACAAGGAGGCGTTATGGTAGACATTGAAAAAGCTAACCAAGAAGCTTTTAAAAGGCTTCTTGATGCAAGACCGGTTTGGATTGGTGTTGAGAAAGCAATTGATGTAATCCCTGGAATGAAGAAAAACCTCATTCTTCATGCAGGTCCGCCTGTAACCTGGGATAGAATGAGCGGCCCTCAAAAAGGGGCAGTGATGGGTGTTTTGGTGTATGAAGGGTTTGCTGAAACTCCAGAAGAGGCAGCAGTGCTTGCCGCATCTGGAGAAATTGAATTCGATCCCTGTCATCATCATAGCACCGTAGGACCAATGGCTGGAATTGTTTCTGCATCAATGCCTGTTATTGTTGTCAAAAACGAAACATTTGGCAATGTGGCTTTTAACACTCTCAATGAAGGAATTGGAAAAGTTCTGAGAATGGGTGCATATTCCCCGGATGTAATTGAAAGGTTGAAGTGGATGGAAAATGTTATGCTTCCGGTTTTAAGTAGGGCCATAAAAAAGGCGGGGAAAATGGAACTTAAACCCATAATAGCAGAAGCGCTTACAATGGGAGACGAACTTCATAATAGAAGCAGAGCTGCGTCTTATTTATTATTTGCAAAACTAACGCCTTATCTTATACAAACTATGGAAGATGTAAAAGAGACAAATGATGTAATTAATTTCATGCAGGCAAACATTCATACTTTCCTTCCATTCATTATGGCAAGCTGCAAGGCCTCTCTTGATCCTGCAAGAAATATTGAAGGAAGCACTCTGGTAACTGTTATGTCAAGAAATGGAACTGACTGGGGTATTCAGGTTTCTGGTCTTGGTGATGAATGGTTTGTTACAAAATCTCCTGTTCCGGATGTTCTTCTTTTCCCCGGGTTTACAAAAGAAGATGTTGGAGGAGATATCGGTGACAGCTCAATAATGGAAACCGCAGGACTCGGCGGCCTGGCAATTGCTGCTGCCCCGGCGATAATTCAATTTGTAGGTGGAGACGTTAAGCTTGCAACTTCTAAAAACCTTGAGATGTACGAAATTACAATTGGTGAAAACAATATGTATCAAATTCCTTATTTTGATTTTAGAGGGACTCCGACAGGGATAGACATCAGAAAAGTTGTTGAGAAAAATATTGTTCCATTCCTTGATACTGGTGTTGCACATAAGGACCCCGGAGTCGGGCAGGTTGGTGCAGGACTTATCGATGCTCCAATGGACGTATTTAAACAGGCTATTGTTGCATTTGCAAAGAAATACGCGTCTTAATAATAAAAATTAAAGGGAGGTAAGTATGGAAAGTGAAAAGTTTCTTGAGTTAATGAAAAAAGCCAAGTTGTATGATTTATCGCAACCTGTTAGTATCTTTACGCCACCTTGGCCACATGACAAATCTTTTGAGGTACATTTCTTTAAAAGGGTTACGGGTGCTTATGGAGGAGGACAGGGAGCAAATGGGCAAATTTTGAATTGGAGTAATTCTGTTGGAACTCATCTTGTTGGTGAAACTGCGTATCATTCTGGTGGAAGAGCAATTAGTGACATTCCACTTAAAGAACTTTCAGGACAGGGAGTTGTTGTTGACATTTCAGATGCGGTAAGTGATTATAGCATTATTACCCCTGAAATGATTACCGAAAGGGCAAATGTAAAAGAAGGGGACATTCTTATCATTTACACTGGCTACAACAAGTATTCCTGGGATAAACCTGATTCAAGTGAATTTGGTTTTTTGGTTCGTCATCCCGGGGCAAATATGGAGTTTTTTGAATGGGCCATGAATATGAAGCTAAAATGGGTTGGAATAGATACTGGCTGTATTGAACACCCTATGAACACTCCAATAAGATACTGGCATGATAGAGATTTTACAAAGGCAAAAGAAAAAATGAGAAAAGATTACGGAAAAGAATGGGATGAAATGTTCCCTCCTGAAGAATACTATAAATTGATGCATGTAAAAGTTCCAAAATCTCATTTGGTTTTTGTAGAAAGTGTCGGAGGAGATATAGAAAAAATTCTAAATAAGAGACTCTGGTTCTTTAATGGTGTTATACCATTTATGGAAACCGAAGCAGCATGGACAAGATTAACTGCGTATGGGGCGCCAGACGGTATGGATAATGAGGAGTTTATTCAAATCATGGAGTCAATGGAGCAGTACGACCTTACCGTACCGTTCAGCGTGAGAACGCCACAGTGGTTAAATTACGAACCGCTTACTGTGAAATTCTTTAAGAGAGTTGGACAGCAGCAGTTTGGTCTTGGTAGAAATGCTTCAATATGTAACGCGAGTATTCACCTGGCTACACATATGGATGGAGAGAAACATTTCTATCCCGCAGGCAGAACAATTGGTCAAGTCCCACTTGAACAATGGGTTGGCCCTGGCGTTGTAGCTGATATTTCGGATATGGTGAGCGATGTGAGCGTTTATACTCCGGAAATGATTAAAAAAGTTGTAGACATTCACGAAGGAGACATTCTTATCATAAAAACCGGTTGGGGCAAATATGGATGGAATAGTCCGGATTCAGATGAATTTAAGTATATGGTTAGGCATCCGGGTCCATCACCTGATTTTGCACAGTGGGTTATTGATATGAAGATAAAATGGATAGGAGTCGATGCTGTTAGTGCTGACCATCCGATGAACACAATTATGAGAATATGGCATCCTAAGACATTTGAGGAAGCAAATAGAAAACTGGTAGAGCAGTTTGGCAAGGACTGGGACGAGATGTACCCACTTGAGGAGTTCTATCAGGTTATGCATTTGAAACTATTCCCGAAACAACTTGTTCATGCAGAAAACCTTTCATCAGACATTGCAAAACTCCCAAGCGGCAGATATTATATAGGGTGTTTCCTTGCAAGGGCTATGGAAGCTGAGTCAATGTGGGGTAGATTTGTAGCCTGGAAGGCAAAATAATTTTAATTTCGAAGGAGAGAGTGAAAAACTTTTTACTCTCTCCTTTTTATTTTAGAGGAGGAAACTATGGCAATAGTACATGAATTTGAGTATTTTAAACCAGAAAGAATTGAAGACGTTATTAAACTTCTTCTTGAATACAAAGGCAAGGCTAGTCTTCTTGCAGGCGGCACGGATCTGGTCGTTAGAATAAAGGATGAAATTGAATCTCCTGCCGTGGTTATTGACATTAAAGGCATTAAAGAATTAAAAAAACTTGAATTTAAAGAAGGCAAGCTTCATATTGGGGCACTTGTGACATTTGCTGACTTGATTGATTCAGATGTCGTAAAGGAACAATTTCCTTTACTCTGGGAATCCTCAAAGACAGTTGCTTCTGTTGGAATACGCAACAGGGCGACTTTAGCAGGAAACATTTGTTCAGGAGTACCGTCGCTTGACAGCGGTCCTGCCCTTCTTGTATATGAAGCAGATATTGTTGTGCGGGGGGCAGAGGGGGAAAGGGTTATCCCGGCACTCAACTGGTTTCTTGGCCCGAGAAGAACTGCTCTCAAAGAGGAAGAATTCGTTCGTGAAATTGTTTTTTCTCTTCCTGTGAAAAAACACGGAGGAAGCTATGTAAAACTTGGTAGATATAAAGGAGAAGATCTTGCTCAGGTTGGTTTAGGCATACTTGCATTGGAAGGGGACGAATATCGTTTGGCATTTTGTGCGGTTGGGCCGGTACCAGGCAGGGCAAAGAAAATAGAAGCGCTTTTGAATGGGAAACCATTGACGGATTCATTAATCGAAACGGCAAAAAGCTTAGTATCTGAAGAAATTTCTCCAATCACAGATGTGCGAGCCACAAAGGAGTATAGAATACATATAGCAAAAATTATGCTTGAAAGAGGAATTAAGGCCGCGGTTGAAAGGGTTGATGGCAAAGGCCCTGCTTATGGAGAGAGATTAATCTAGGAGGAGAAGAGATGAAAAAAATTTCGTTTATTTTAAATGGTGAGAAAAGAAATGCTTATGTAGAACCAAATGATTTACTTGTTGATGTCTTAAGGGAAAAACTTGGAATGCATAGCATAAAATATGCATGTGGAAGAGGAGATTGTGGTGCCTGCACGGTTCTATTGAATGGTAAAGGCGTTAGGTCTTGTATAATACTTGCAATTGAGGCTGATGGTCAAGAAATTTTAACAGTTGAAGGATTATCAAAGGACAAACTTACCTCTCTTCAAGAGTCTTTTATTGACCAGGGTTCATTTCAGTGTGGATTCTGTGCCCCGGGAATGATAATGTCGGCGACAGAGCTTTTGAATAAAAATCCAAACCCAACAGAGGAAGAAGTAAAAGAAGGGCTATCAGGGAATCTATGTAGATGTACTGGCTACACTCCTATAATCAAGGCAGTACTTGATGTGAATGAAAAAGATGTTGATAAAAAATAAAAGGAGAGGAGAAATGGAAGAATTTAAATTTATTGGGAAATCAGTAAAAAGATTAGATGAAAAGGAAAAAGTAACTGGGGCTGCAAAATATGTTGATGATATTGACTTTGGACCAAATCTTCTTTATGCTGAAATAATTGAAAGCCCTCATCCGCATGCACTGATAAAGAGTATTGATACAAGTGAAGCAGAAAAAATGGAAGGTGTTGTGAAAGTTGTTACAGGAAAAGACTTTCCTTACAAGTTTGGCTTATACATGAAGGATAGGTATATATTTGCTCAGGATAGGGTGAGATTTATTGGAGAGCAGGTTGCAGCAGTTATTGCAAGAGATCCAAGGATTGCACAAAAAGCTGCAAAATTAGTTAAGGTTGAATATGAACCTCTTCAACCAGTTTTTGATCCAATTGAAGCACTAAAGGAAGATGCTGTTATCATTCACCCAGACCTTGGAAATTACCCTCATGTACCGTGGTTTTTTCCAAAAGGCGGTACAAATCTTACCCATCGTTTAAAACTTAGGAAAGGAAATACCGAGAAAGGATTTAAAGATGCAGATTTTATTCTTGAAGATACTTACAGAGTTCCAAGGTATGCTCATTGTTGTCTGGAGACCCACATAGCAGTTGGGCTGCTTGATTATTCAGGGAGATTAACTGTTTGGGCAAGTACTCAATCCCCTTATACACAGAGAAACCTTTTTGCTGATGCACTTGCTCCTCTTGGTTTTTCACACAAGGATATTAGAGTAATAGCTCCGTATGTTGGTGGTGGCTTTGGCGGGAAAGCTGGTGTGACAATGGAGATTATCGCTACTGCTCTGGCAACGACCGTAAAAGGACATCCTGTTAAGGTTATGTGGAGAAGGGACCAGGAGTTTTATAATACGTATATGAGGCAACAGGTTGTTACAAAGATAAAAGCTGGAGTAAAGAAGGATGGAACAATAACTGCATTTGAAATGGCAAATTACTGGGATGCTGGTCCGTATGCTGAGTACGGTGCAAATGTTGTGAATGCATCAGGTTTGTCAGCAACAGGTCCTTATAGAATACCAAATGTGTCAATTGATTCATACTGTATTTATACGAATCTTCCTGCAGCAGGTCCTTACAGAGGTTTTGGATATTCTGAAATGTCATTTTCGGTTGAGTCGCATATGACAAGAATTGCAAATGCTATAGGTATAGATCAAGTAGAGTTCAGAAGAAAAAATGGCATAAAGGAGGGAGATACTGTTGCTTATGGTGCACCAATGAATCCCAATGGACTTCTTGAAGCAATTGATAAAGTTGCTGATGAGATTAACTGGGGGAAAAAGGAAGAGTCAAAAGATCCTAACAAAGCAATTGGAAAAGGTCTATCTATTTTCTGGAAAGCACCTGCAATGCCACCAAACGTTACAACTTCTGCTTTTATAAAATTCAATGAAGACGGAAGTTTGAATATTCTTGTTTCTGGCATGGAATTAGGACAGGGCTACCTTACAGTTATGGCTCAAGTTGCTGCAGAGATTCTTTCTGTGCCAATTGAAAAGATAAGAGTTGAACTTCCGGATACGGATAGAAATCCTTACCACTGGCAAACTGTTGCGTCCCACGTAACATGGGCTAGCGGCAATGCAGTTAAGAGGGCTGCACTTGAAATGAGGGATAAGATATTTGAGGTTGTACATGCAGCATATCACTATGATAAAGATTCTCTTTATCTTGAAGATGAAAAGGTTAAATGCAAATTGCATCCTAGTTTTGAATTGCCACTTAGGGACTTCGTAATAAACGGGATTCAGACTAAAGACGGAACGTATAGAGGTGGGGCAATAGTTGGAAGTGGCTCATTTATGCCAGAGTTCACATCTGCAAAACAAGACCCTGAGACAAGCCAGGGTGGTCATCCAAATGTTCATTATACCGTTGGTGCTGGAGCAGTAAAAATTGAAGTAGATAAACAAACTGGCAAAATAAGGGTTCTTAAGGCTGTTGAGGCAGTTGATGCCGGAAAAGCACTTAATCCCCGGAATGTTGAGCATCAAATCATTGGAGGTCTTTTGCAAGGATTAGCAACTGTATTGTATGAGGATATGAGATTTGATGAAAATGGTAAAATACTTAATCCAAATTTTACGGATTATAAAATCCCTACGTTTTTAGATATTCCTGATGAAGTTGTACCGATAATTGTTGAGGTACCTCAGCCAGATGGACCATTTGGTGCACGAGGTATTGCCGAACACACAATGATTCCGGCAGCACCTATCATTGCAAATGCGGTTGAAGATGCGATTGGTATTAGAGTAAAGACAATGCCAATAACTGCAGAAAAGATTGCTATGGCAGTTGCTAATAATAAAAAAGAGGTGACCGATTTTTTAATGATAATGAAGAAGTAATAATTGGTGAGACAAGATTTAAGGGGGAGGCTGATGCCTCCCCCTTTTTTTATTAATTGAGGTTTAAAAGAAACTGGGATTGCGACAAATTAAAAGCAGAAGTTTTAATTAAACTATATATTGCTTTCAATTTTTTTGCAGAAGGAAGAGATGGAGTTTGTTGAAATGATGAAAAAAAACTATTCCGAAAAGGATAAAGCAGATATTTCGAAAAGGCAGATAAATATGGTTTTTGATCTCCGTATTTCAGGTGATTTTAAATCTGATTTAATTGATTTATTTTAAGAAATTAGAGAAGCTGATAAATTTTTAAAGCCCCGTTGTAACGGGGCTTTAAAAAAAATTAATTAAATCTCTAACTTTTCTGGAAGGATTAATTTTTCATTTTTTTCAATTAATTCTTTCGAGGCTTCTTTGAAAGAGCCATGAGCAATTTGTTCAAGATAATTGGTTTTTATTTCTTCTTCCCAAAGTTTTTTTGTAAGGTAGAAAATTTTTGCTCCTCCAAGTTCATGCTGGTTATCAGGCCATGGATATGATGGAAGTGCCATACGAAGTCCGGCTAAAACCCATCCATTATAGCTTTCAAATGTTGCCCAGAACTCTTCTTGATTGCAAACTTCAAATGCATACCATGCTTTTGCATAGAATAGGATTCCACCGGCACCAACTTTTCTTTCAAAGGCCATTGTATGAAGGCTGATGTTTATGTCTTCACTCATAAGTCTTCCGTTAGCAATTCCAACTAAATGTCCATTTTCTAGCCCAAGGAAGAAATATTCATCTTTCATTCTTTTTCTCTTTATGGCAAGTAATTCTGCATAAACTCTCGCCCCAACAATGTCATAATAGTCATATTCTGCATCGAGTGTGAGTTTTAAAAATTTAAGCATCGGGTCAATCTCTTCTTCTTTAATTGAACGAATTAAAACGTCATGTTTATCGCCGTCCCTGCTTGTGATTTCAGAATACATTGGTTTCATTGGCGGAGCGCCATCTGGTGCCTGAAGTAATCCTTCAAGCCATGCTGCCGCGAAAGTGTACTCCGATTTTCTCAACTTGGTTGGAATTTCTTTTTTCATTTTGTCCTCCATAAAATTTTTATTGTATTTAAAATTGTTCTGATTTAAAGGTGTGTTTGTGGAGTTGCTTGCTATCAGAACCTCATTTTTTCTACTGCTATTTTAACAAATTCTTTATTCTCTGTCAAATCCTATGAGAAACATATTTCTGATGGTGTTTTATAGTTTTTTATTGCAGCTCATAAGCCTTGGTAAGCTGTTTTTCTTTATAACTCTCAGTATACGTTGTTTTGTAAGTTGCGAATATTCTCTCTGATTAAATAAATTTTAGCATACTTAAAAACTTCTAAATATTACTTGCGGTTTAACCGCATATAACTTGCGTAAAGTCTTGACTATAATTCTTTAAATGTTAAAATATCGTGAAGTTAATCACTATAGCATAGGAGGAAATATGGAAAAAACTAAGTATCCTCAGGTAGAAATGGAAATCAGAAAGTGGGGCTCAAAACCTTCTTCTCTTATTCAGGTGCTGCATGGAGTTCAGGAAGGAGTCGGTTATTTGTCTCAAAATGTCTTGAAATATACCGCAGAGAGATTAAATGTTCCCCTTTCTAAAGTTTACGGTGTTGTCACGTTCTACAATTTTTTCAAAACACAGAAAGATGCTGACCATATTATTATGATTTGTATGGGCACAGCCTGTTATGTTAAGAATGGAGAAGAAGTCGTTAAGGCCATTGAAAATTATCTTAGCATTAAACTGGGAGAGAAAACAAGCGATGGCAAATTCTCTCTTCAAATTGTACGATGTCTTGGCGCCTGTGGCCTGGCACCTGTTATAAGTATTGATGGTGACGATGTTTACGGGAAACTTACCCCTGAAAAGGCGGTTGAGGTAATAAAAAGGTATCAGTGAAAGAGCTTTCCCTTAATATTTTAGATATTGTCGAAAATTCAATTAAAAGTGGGGCTAAAAACATTAATCTTGAGATCGGCGAAGATAATGAAAAGGATTTGCTTATTGTCACGGTAAAAGATGATGGGAAAGGGATGGATGACGAGTTTGTGAAGATTATTTTTGATCCATTTACTACAACAAGTACAAATAAAAAAGTAGGTTTAGGCTTACCTTTGTTGCGGGAAGAAGCAGAAAACTGCGGTGGGGGCATTGAAGTTCATAGCGAAAAAGGAAAGGGAACAACTGTTGTTGTTAAATTTAAACACTCCCATATAGACAGGCCTCCTATGGGAGATCTTGCTTCAACGATTCTAACTGTTATTGCAACAAATTCAGCGATTAATCTTTTATATACACACACGGTTAATGGGAAGGTTTTTAAGCTTAGCACTAAAGAAATTAGAGAAATTGTGGGAGACGTTGCAGCACTGAGAGACGTTACAATACTCAAATGGCTTGGAGATTACGTGAGAGAAAATATTAAAACTTTATACGGAGGTGAAGGGAATGGAAAAAATTAAATCAATTGAGGAATTGAGAAAACTTAGAGAGCATGCCAGGAAATCTTTACAAGTAAGAAGTGGAGAGGCAAAAGTAAAGATTATGGTGAGTATGGGAACAGTTGGTATTGCTGCCGGGGCAAGGGATGTTCTTATGGCGATTATTAGTGAACTGGAAAAAAGACAGTTTCATGATGCCCAGATTGTGGAGAGGGGCTCACTTGGTTTAGATAATGAAGAACCTGTTGTTGCTGTTGAGAGGGATAACAAAACAGTTTTCTACGGCAAGGTTACAGCGGAAATGGCAAGGGAAATTGTAGCACAACATGTCATTAATGGCCAAATTGTAAGTGAATGGGTTATTGCTAAGGGGTAGCGGATGAAAATATATCGTATTCATGCTTTAATTTGTGCTGGCGCCCAATGTATTGCAGCTGGCGGAAATGGTTTTGAAGAGGCTCTTAAAAATGAGCTAAAGAAACATAACATTGAAGAGGAAGTAAGCGTTGTAGAAACGGGCTGCATGGGAGCCTGTCAATTGGGACCCTTGCTGGTAGTGTACCCTGAAGGAATCATGTATACAAATGTAGAGGCCAAAGACGCAAAAGAAATTGTTGAAGAGCATTTTTTAAAAGGTAGGCCTGTCAAAAGGCTTATGTGGAAAAAAGAAGGAGAAGAAGAATTTCCTGAACTTAAAGATATCCCGTTTTTTGCAAAACAAACGAAGATTGTTTTAAGAAATTGTGGCTTAATCAATCCAGAAGACATCAACGAGTATATTGCAAGAGACGGTTATAAAGCTCTTGCCAAGGCGGTTGCAGAGATGGAACCAAAAGACGTTATTGATGTGGTTAAAGAATCTGGATTGAGAGGCAGAGGCGGAGCAGGGTTTCCCACAGGATTGAAATGGAGTTTTGCTGCAAACCAGGACTCAGAGGAAAAATATATTATATGTAATGCAGACGAAGGAGATCCAGGGGCATATATGGACCGCTCTATCCTGGAAGGTGATCCTCATTCAGTTATTGAGGGCATGATGATTACAGGATATGCAATAGGGTCAAGTGTAGGTTATATTTATGTAAGAGCAGAGTATCCTCTTGCTGTGAGGCGGCTTAAGATGGCAATTAAGCAGGCAAAACAGGCTGGACTGTTAGGCAAGAATATTTTTGGAACAAATTTTTCATTTGACATGGTGCTAATGATGGGTGCAGGCGCATTTGTGTGTGGCGAGGAAACTGCTTTAATTAATTCAATAGAAGGGAAAAGAGGCGAACCAAGAAAAAAACCTCCATTTCCTGCGATAAGTGGTTTATTTGGAAAGCCTACTATCATAAATAATGTTGAAACACTTGCAAATTTACCCGTTATTGTAGACAAAGGTGCTAAATTTTTTAAGCAGTTCGGCACGGAAAAAAGCCCCGGGACAAAAGTATTTGCGCTTGCTGGAAATGTTAACATTAGCGGGCTTGTTGAAGTTCCCATGGGAACTTCGCTTCGCAAAATTGTATTTGATATAGGAGGAGGTATTCCGGAAGGGCATACTTTTAAAGGTGCACTTACAGGCGGCCCCTCAGGTGGTGTGATTCCAATGGAATTTATAGACACACCGGTGGATTATGAGTCGCTTCCTGATCTTGGTACGATTATGGGGTCTGGCGGGCTCATTATTATGGACGAAAGGAGCTGCATGGTAGATGTTGCTAAGTTTTTCTTAAAGTTTACTGTTGATGAATCATGTGGAAAATGCGTTCCCTGCAGGGAAGGTACAAGGCAAATGTTAAAAATACTGGAGCGTATTACCTTAGGTAGAGGACGAGAAGAAGACATCGACAGGTTAGAAAAGATGGGAGAACTTATTAAACTTACTGCGCTATGCGGTCTTGGGCAAACAGCACCAAATCCAGTTTTATCTACACTAAAGTATTTCAAAGAAGAATATCTTGCTCACATTATTGATAAAAAGTGTCCCGCTGGAGTTTGTCAGTTTAGTGCATTGAAAGAAGGGAGGAAGAAACATGAAGCAAAAATCGCTCATTGACGTTTTGCATGACACCCAGGAAGAAGAGGAGAAAAATTATCTTTCACGGAATAAAATGATCGAAATTGCCAAAACAACGAAAATATCGGAAACAAAAGTTTATGGCGTTTCTACTTTTTACACAATGTTTTCTGTATATCCTCGTGGAAAGCATATTATACGTGTGTGTAGAAATCTTTCGTGTCATTTGTCAGATGCTGAAAAAATAGCGGAAAAATTAAAAGAAATACTAAATGTAGATTTTGGCGAAACAACAGAAGACGGGGAATTTACCCTTGAAGAAAGCAGCTGTTTGGGGATGTGTTCTGTTTCGCCTGCAATGACAATTGATGACGAGCCTTTTGGGAATCTTGTTGTTGAGAATATTTCTGAAATCCTCCTAAAGGTAAAGGAGGGGTCCAAAAAATGAAGATATACAGAACACATATATTAATTGCCGAAGATTCAAAGAGTATTTTGGAAGGGGCAAACGAGATAAAGAAGGTACTTGTCGATGAGATTCATAAAAAAGGATTACAGAATGAAATTTCTGTCATACCTACTGGAAGTTTAGGTTTTGAAGATATAGGGGTTGCAATGGCCGTCTATCCTGAAGGAATAGTTTATGCTCCCGTTAAAGTAGAAGATGTCCCGGAAATTGTCGAAGAGCATCTTTTAAAGGGAAGGATTGTAAAAAGACTTGTCAAAAGCTGGGAAAAAGGAGAGGTGACAGTCGGGGTTACAAGGCCGGAATATATAAAGGGCAGCCAGTACAGGGCAATTCTCCGAAATGTAGGCCTGATTAATCCCGAAAGTA
Organism: Caldisericota bacterium; assembly: GCA_030621215.1. Lineage (GTDB taxonomy): Bacteria > Caldisericota > Caldisericia > Caldisericales > Caldisericaceae > UBA646. Next base: position 1,640 of record JAUXIC010000006.1, on the reverse strand, counting down.
TTGAAGAATATATTGCTAAAGAGGGTTATGTAGCTCTTGAAAAGGCGCTTTCCATGAAGCCGGAAGAAGTTGTAAATCAGATAAAAATGTCAGAACTTAAAGGGAGGGGCGGCGCAGGTTTTCCTACAGGCTTAAAATGGGAATTTACCGCAAAAGCAAAGGATCCGGAAAAATATATTATTTGTAATGCCGATGAAGGAGAGCCAGGTACCTTTAAAGACAGAGAAATTATGGAAGGTGACCCTCATACTCTTTTAGAAGGCATGATAATTGCCGGTTATGCAGTCGGGTCTGGAAAAGCATATATCTACATTAGAGGAGAGTACACGCTTTCTATTGATAGGCTTGAAAAAGCTATCAGTGATGCAAAAAATTATGGACTGCTTGGTAAAAATATTTTAGGAACAGATTTTTCATTTGACATCGAAATTAAAAAAGGTGCAGGTGCATATATATGCGGCGAGGAGACGGCTTTATTAGATTCTATAGAAGGCAAAAGAGGTGAACCCAGGAAGAAACCCCCATATCCTCCAACATCCGGACTGTGGAACAAACCTACAGTGATTAATAATGTAGAAACGCTTGCAAACATTCCTTTAATCATCATAAAAGGCGCAGAGTGGTATAAATCAATTGGCGTTCCTGGTACTTACGGAACAAAACTGTTTAGTTTAATGGGAGATATTAATTGGAAAGGCGTGATTGAAATTCCTTTTGGTATTTCACTTTCCAAGATTGTGATGGACATTGCCGGAGGAGTAGCAGGGAATAGAAAACTCAAAGCTGTGGTGTTAGGTGGTGTTTCAGGCAGTCTCATAGTGCCAGATGAAATTGATACTCCTGTGGATTTTAATTCTCTTGCACACATTGAAGCAGGGCCTGGATCTGGTTCGATAGTTGTATTAGATGATACACGTTGTATTGTAGATGTTGCAAAAAATATTGCATATTTTTTTAGGCATGAGAGTTGTGGAAAATGTACGCCTTGTCGGGTAGGGACAGAGGCGATGTATAAAATTGTGGATAAAATCTGTAGGGGTGGCGGGGTGGAGAAAGATTTGGATATACTTGAAAAACTTAGCAAAGACATGCAGCTTACTTCTTTTTGTGGTTTAGGACAAGCAGCACCCAATATTATTGTTCAATCAATAAAGAAATTTAGAGAGGAATGGCTTACTCATATAAGGGAGAAAAAATGTCCGATGAATATATGCAAAATGGATTGGGAGGAGGAGCAATATGAAGACGTTAGTGAACATTAAGATTAATGAAAAGGATTATCAGGTACCTCAAGGCACAATTATTCTGGATGCCTGCAAAAAAGCAGGAATTGAGATTCCTACGCTTTGTTATCTCGAAGGTATTTCAGAAGAAGGATCCTGCGGAATGTGCGCAGTTGAAGTGAAGAAAGCAAAAACGCTTCAACGGGCTTGTATTACTGAAGTAGGGGAAGGAATGGAAATTTTTACCGACACGCCAACCGTCAGAGAAGCAAGGCGAATGAATCTTGAACTTGCACTTGCGCATCATCCTCTGGATTGTATGACATGTGACCGGGATGGAGACTGCACTCTACAGGATCTGGCATATGAGTTTGGCATAAAGAAAAGTGAATTCCTTGATGAAAAAGAGGCTTTTAA